>NZ_JANJFJ010000060.1:0-17717 GCF_024626565.1 Microbacterium sp. zg.Y909 | reverse complement strand
GCAACGGCTTCAAGGAGCTCCGCGAGACGCAGAAGGTCGAATACGACGCCGAGCAGGGCCCCAAGGGCATGCAGGCTGCGAACATCCGCGCACTCTGAGTTTCTCTCGAAGGCCGGTACGCCCATGGGCGTACCGGCCTTCGTGCATTCCGCGGCCCTTATCACATTCCGTCAGCCGCATGGACCACCGCGTAGTCTGAAGCCCAGCAGGTGGCACACGCCGTCGGCCCACGCCAGGTCCGCGAGACCTCCGAGGAAGCAGGTGCTCCCATCTCCGCCACGACCACCGCCACCGCCCCCGCCTCCACCCTGGGGCCCATCCGACAGACCTACGCAGGCACCAAGGAGTTCCCGCCCATCACGCGGGCGTACACCGAGGTGTCGCAGGCCGTGAAGGAAAAGGGCCTGTTGCAGCGTACGCGCGGCTTCTACGCGCTGGTCGGCCTGGCCATCCTGGCCGGCTTCGCGGGCTGCATCGTCGCTTTCTTCGCGCTGGGTGACAGCTGGTGGCAGCTGCTGGTCGCCGCAGTATCCGGCATCCTCTTCACCCAGGTCGCCTTCCTCTCCCACGAAGCGGCGCATCGCCAGATCTTCGCTTCCGGACCTGCCAATGACCGCCTCGCACGCTTCCTCGGCCCGGCCGTCGTCGGCATGAGCGTCTCGTGGTGGGCCACCAAGCACACCCGCCACCACGCCAACCCGAACCGCGTGGGCAAGGACCCCGACATCGAGATCGACACGATCTCGTTCCTCGACGAAGACGCCGCGTCGGCGCGGGGCGTGCGCCGCCTCATCACCAAGCATCAGGGCTGGCTGTTCTTCCCGCTGCTGACGTTCGAAGGCCTGAACCTCTACGCTCTGGCGTTCCGCCACCTGCTGTTCAATCGTGAGCCGATCAAGGGTCGGTTCCGCGAGATCGCACTGCTGCTGGTGCGGCACGCCGTGGTCTTCACGCCGATCTTCGTCTTCCTGCCGCTCGGCATGGCGATCGCCTTCTTCTTCGTGCAGGTCGCTGTCTTCGGCGTCTACATGGGCGCCTCGTTCGCGCCGAACCACAAGGGCATGCCCGTCATCGCCAAGGACGCGAAGCTGGACTTCTTCAGCAAGCAGGTGCGCACCTCGCGCAACATCCGCGGCGGCTGGTGGGCGACGTGGCTCATGGGTGGCCTCAACTATCAGATCGAGCACCACCTGTTCCCGAACATGCCGCGGCCGCACCTCGCCAAGGCGCGCCCGATCGTCATGAAGGCCTGTGAAGACCTCAACGTGCCCTACACCGAGACCAGCCTGATCAAGTCCTACGCCATCGTCATCGACTACCTCAACCGAGTGGGCCTCGCAGCGCGCGACCCGTTCGACTGCCCCATGGCGACGACCGCCCGTCGGGGACTCGGACCGACCGCCTGAGGCGACACCGCCGCCGGAGGGGATGCGCCCGAGCGTACGGGGTCGTAACGTCTCCGACATGACCGACGTCACGATCTTCGCCCCCTCCCCCATCCTCACCGTCACGGTGGAGGACCACCCGTCGGGGGACGAGATCCACGTCCACGCCGGCGGCCAGGGCGTCTGGCAGGCTCGGATGCTGCTGCGGCTCGGCCGCACCGTCTCCATGTGCTGCACCCTCACGGGTGAGACCGGCCGCGTGCTGCGGCGGCTGCTCGAAGACGAGGGAATCGTCGTCGTTCCGGTGCGGCGCGACGGGCGCGGTTCGGCCTATGTGCACGACCGCCGCGGCGGACAGCGCGTCGTGATCGCCGCCGAAGGCGGTGACCCCCTCGGCCGCCACGAGCTCGACGAGCTGTACGGCGCCACGCTGGCGGAGGGCCTCGAGTCGCGCCTGGTGATCCTCAGTGGACCGGGTCGCGACGACATCCTCCCCGCCGACACCTACCGCCGGCTCGCTGCGGACCTGCGCGAAGGCGGGGCCGCGGTCGTGGTCGACCTGGCTGGACCACGCCTCGCGGCCGCCCTCGCCGGCGGAGTCGACGTGCTGAAGGTGAGCGACGAGGAGCTGCTGGCGGACCGGTTGATCCCGGACAGGTCGGTGGGCGCGGTCAGAAGGGCCATGCGCCTCCTGCGCGAGCGCGGAGCGCGCACCGTCGTCGTCTCCCGCGCCGACGAGCCCTTGCTGCTCTTGGACGAACGAGGCTTTCTCGAGGTGAGCACGCCGCGGCTGCAGGTGGCCGACGACCGCGGCGCGGGCGATTCCCTGACGGCCGGGATGGCGGCGGGCATGGCCGGCGGCGAGCCCCCACGCGAAGCGGTGCGGCTGGGCGCAGCCGCCGGAGCGCTCAACGTCACGCGGCATGGGCTCGGCACCGGTGACGCGGCCGCGATCGCGGCCCTGCTCGAGACGGTGGTCGTGCGCGATGCCAGCGGGAGCGAAGAGGCCCTCCCCGAGCAGCCCGTCATGGGCCGGGTGAGCCCGGACGGTCTCGCAGCCCTGGCGGCGCCTGAGGATGGAAGATGACCCGGGCGCTCATCACCAACGACGACGGCATCGACGCTCCCGGCCTGCACGCGCTGGCACGCAGTGCCCGCTATGCAGGCCTAGAGGTCACGATCGCCGCGCCCGCCCGGCAATCCAGCGGCGCCAGTGCGTCGATCATGGCCGAAGACCGCGACGGGCGCATCGCGGTCGAGCGGCGCACGCTGACGGGCCTGGAGGACCTGCCCGCGTTCGCCGTGCATGGCGGCCCCGGGCTCATCGCGCTGATCGCCGCGCACGGCGCCTTCGGAGAGCCGCCCGAGGTCGTGCTCTCGGGCGTGAACCACGGCGCGAACGTCGGCCGGGCGGTCCTTCACTCGGGCACGGTGGGAGCAGCTCTCACCGGCGGGCTGAACCGCGCCTGGGCCGTCGCCGTCTCGCTCGACGTCGGCATGCGCCCGGTGGAGTTCCACTGGGACGTCGCCGCCGAGGCCGCGCTGAGCCTGCTTCCCGACCTGCTCGAGCGACCGCCGGGCACCGTGCTGAACGTCAACGCCCCGAACAGCGCGTCGCATCGCGGCATCCGGGAATCCTCCCTCGCGCCCTTCGGCATCGTGCAGACGACGCTGAGCGAGCGCGAAGAGCATCACATCCGCCTCGCGGTCGAGGACCTCCCCCATGCGCCGGAACCCGGCACCGATGCCGCGCACCTCGCAGACGGCTGGGTGACGGTCACCGGCCTGGAGTCTGTGACGGGCGTGCCACTCGGCCTGCGCTGACCTCAGCGCGCCGCGTCGACGGCCGCCAGGATCTCGGAGCGGTCGAGTTCGTCGAGACGATCGGCCAGGCGGCCGAAGATGAGAGCGCCTATCTCAGCCTGCTCGTCGGTCAGCGAGTCGATGACCTCGACGACCGCGGTGTGATGCGCGGCGTACGTCGCGTCGACGAGGCGGACCGCCTCATCCGTGGGGACCAGGTAGTGCGCGCGCCGGTCATGCGGATGCTGCACGCGCTGGACGAGGCCCCGGGCGACGAGCCGGTCGACGACGTTGGTGATCGTCGCGCTGGAAGTCCGCAGCATCGCCAGCAGACTCTTCGGGCTGATGTCCCGCCCGTCGCGGTACGCCTGCACCAGGTACCGCAGTGCGGTGAGATCGATGCCGCCCAGGCCCGAGCGCTGATGCGCGCGCTCCGCCTGCGCACGTTCGCCACGCCGCAGCCGCAGGATGGCGTTGCTCAGGACGCCCCCTGCAGGCGTCGCCGGCGGGTCGGCGTAGAGGTGCTCGTTCTCGTGCCGCACGACGGTCTGGGGCATGTCGTCTCCCGGGGTCGGATTACCAGGCTTCGGAGGTGACCGCGTCACGGGCGTCGGAGAGGGTGGCGAACCGTCCCACCTCGGCCCCCGTATCATCACGGGCACTGAATTCACCCGAGTGCAGCCGCTCGACGGCGCCCAGGTAACGACCGCCCGTGTTCGCGACCCAGAACCCCGGCTCGACCTGGAACCAGGCGGCGCGCGCCTGCGTCGAGGGTGCTGCGTCGATGATCACGGACATGTCGTCTCTCCTCCAGCATAAGCCCGCCGAGTGTGCGGCTCACTCGATTACACACCATCTGTATTACATATCCGCTGTAATTGACATCATCTGTCTCACTTCGCTATAGATGTAAGACACGAGATTGCGTCGCGCACACCCCGCGCGGCCAACGAGCGAAGGAGCAGAAGTGGGACTTCTCTACTACGGTGCGGACACCACGCCCACCGAAATCCCTGACCGTCTGCTGGCTCACGTCAAGGTGGTCATCGCCACGAAGCTGCGCCGCAACGAGAGCTTCACCCTCTCCTGGCGGCATCCCGAGAGCGTCGCCGGCGGCAGGACAACCCTGTGGATGCAGCCCTCGATCCCGCTGCGCTTCGTGTTCGATGACCCCGAACCCGAGACGCTCGACCCCGACCTGCTGCGCAACCTCGTCAACAGTGCGAACTCCTCGGCCGGCGTCTCGCTCTCCTGGGAGGAAGAACCCGCGCCCGAGGCCGCCGTGGCGGCGCTGCGACAGCCTGTCGCCGCCGCCTGACCCGCGCCGATTGCGGGATCAGTCGGCAGCGACGATGACGTCGTAGCCCCGGTCCGCGAGCCGGGCTCGCTGATCCGCGGTCGCGTCGCCGTCGGTGATGACCGTGTCGAAGAGCCGCTCCGGCCCCACGACCGCGAACACGCGCTTGTCGAGCTTGGCGGAGTCCACCACCAGCACGGCTCGTTCGGCGCGACGGGCCATCGCCGCGTTGACGGCGGCCTCGCGCTCATCATGGGTGGTTGCTCCATGATCGGGATGCAGCGCGTTCGCACCGATGAACGCGAGGTCGAGGTTGATCCGCGCGAGGGTCTCTTCGGCGTGGGGCCCGACCAGCTCGTACGACCGGGGGTGCAGCACGCCGCCGACCACGACCGTCTTGATCTGCGGGCGCAGCGCGAGCTGCATGGCGATGTTGACGGCGTTGGTGACGACGGTGAGACCGGGATCGTCGGCATGCGCCATGACATCGCCGCGGGACATCAACTCGTCCGCGATCGCTGTGGCGGTCGTGCCGCCGGAAAGCCCCACGATCGCGCCACGGGGAACGAGCGCACTGGCCGCGCGCGCGATGGCACGCTTGGCGTCGCGCCGCTGCTGGTTCTTGTAGCGCACCGGCAGGTCGTAGGCGACCGAGTGCGACACGGCGCCGCCGCGCGTGCGGCCGAGCAGCTGCTGCTCAGCGAGCGCGTCGAGATCCCGGCGGGCGGTGGCCGGAGAGACGCCCAGCCGCTCGACGATGTCCTCGACCTGAAGCCGCCCGGATTCCGCGAGCAGGTCGAGGATCGCGCTCAGCCGCTCGGCTCTGTTCACCCGACCCTCCGTGGCGCGGCGAACAGCTCCAGCAGGCGTGTCGCCTCGACCACCACGGCGGACCTCCCAGCATCGATGTACCGGCGCGAGTCTACGACGCTGGGGTACTCGTCGAGGTGCGCGCGCACGGCGCGGGTGAAGAACGCATTGAGGTGCGTGGACACGTTGATCTTCGTGAGCCCGGCTTCGATGCCCGCAAGGATCGTGTCGTCGGGGACGCCGGACGATCCGTGCAGCACGAGCGGCACCGGCACGGCGTCGCGCAGCCGCGAGATGAGGTCGATGTCCAGCACGGCGGTGCGCTCGGCCATCGCGTGCGAAGAGCCCACCGCCACCGCCAGCGCCCCCACCCCCGTCTCGGCGACGAAGGCCGCCGCCTCGGCGGGATCCGTACGCACACCGGGGGCGTGCGCACCGTCCTTTCCGCCGATCTCGCCGAGCTCGGCCTCGACCAGCACCCCGGCGGCGTCCCCGGCGGCGACGACCCGTCGTGTGGTCGCCACGTTGGCGGAGAACTCGAGCTTCGCACCGTCGTACATCACCGAGGTGAAGCCGAGGCCGATGGCGCGCAGCGCCAGGTCGGCATCCTCCGCATGGTCCAGGTGCACCGCGACGCGGGCGCTCGACGCCGCGGCAAGGGCGAGCGTGGCCGCCGCGAGGGGTTCGAGTGCGCCGTGATAGCGCAGGCAGTTCTCGGACAGCTGCAAGATGACAGGCAGGCCGGACTCCTCTGCGGCGCGCACCAGCGCCTCCGCCGTCTCGAGGTGGATGACGTTGAAGGCACCGCTGCCGGTGCCGGCGGCGCGCGCCTCGTCGAGGATCGTGCGGGTGGAGGTCAGCGTCATGTCAGGTCCCTGATGTCTGTGTCGAAGATCACGTCGGTCGCCAGCTGATCGCGCTCGGGCGAGAGCTCGCCGGCCAGCGGCATGAGCACCGCCGAAGCAGACCAGGCGACGGCCGCACGCGCGAGTTCGACGAGCTCGGCGTGAGAGAAGTCGGTTGGGCGGGTGCCGCGCCCGGCGAGCACGGCGGCGATCGCGGCGACGGCGGCATCGCCGGCGCCCGTGGCGTTGCCGCGCAGTCGGCGCGGCAGCCGGGCGCGCAGCACCGCCTGCGGGTCGGCGCCGCCGACGAGCAGCATGCCGTCGGCGCCGAGCGACACGACGACGAGCCCGGCGCCACGGTCCCGCAGCATCCGGGCGCCCGCCACCACTCCTGTCGATCCGGTCGTCTCGCGCAGCTCCGCCGCGTTCGGCTTGACCACGTGCGCCCCCGCCTCTGCCGCCGCCAGCAGCGCCGGGCCCGTGACGTCGGCGATGGTCGTCCCTCTGGATGCCGCGATGTCCGCCACGAGCGCGCGGACGTTGCCCGCGTCGATCCCGGGCGGCAGGCTGCCGGAGATCACCGTGACATCGGCGCGCGTCGCGAGGGTGCGGGCGCCGGCGAACAGCGCGGCAGACTCGTCGGCGGCCAGCGCCGCTCCCACCTCGTTGAGCAGGGTCGTCTCCCCGGTCGCGTCGTCCACCGCCGCGATGCTGCGGCGGGTGGCGGCGGCGACGGGGATCAGCCGGTGCGCGATGCCGGCGGCGCGCAGGTCCGCAGCGAGGATCTCACCGCTGTCGCCGCCCGCCGTGGTCAGCGCGAACGCGTCGAGACCGGCGCCGGTGAGGACACGGGCGACGTTGATGCCCTTGCCGCCGGCGCGCTGCGCTCCCGTCGGCACGCGATGGGAGTCGCCGGGAACGAGCCGTTCGACCCGCCATGTGCAGTCCAGCGCCGGGTTGGGGGTGACCGTGAGGATCATGGCGCGGGCGTCGACAGGTGCTGCCGCGCACGGTGCGCGGTGCCGATCAGGCCGGCATCCTCGCCGAGCGTCGCGCGCACGAGCAGCGGACGACGCTGGAAGGTCAGCAGCTCGTCCAGTCGCGCCTGCAGCGGGGCGAACAGGTCGTCGCCGGCCTCGGCCAGACCGCCGCCCACCACGACGACGCCCGGAGCGAGCAGCGTCACCAGCCGTGCGATCTCCCGCGCGAGCGCGTCGACCGCGTCGGTCCAGACGGCACGGGCGTTCTCATCGCCGGCGTGCAGCGCCGCGAGCACGTCCCGGGCGCCCTGCACGGGCCGCCCGGCGAGCCGCCCGAATCGACGGGCGATGGCGCCGGCCGACGCCACGGTCTCGAGGCAGCCGACCGCGCCGCACGGGCAGCGCTCCCCCGCGGGGTCGGTCACGACGTGGCCGATCTCGCCGGCGTAGCCGCCGCCGACGATGGGGGCGCCGTCGACGATGAGCGCCGAGGCGATGCCCGTGCCGATGACGATGACGGCGGCGTCGCGGTGACCACGGGCGGCGCCCCACATCTGCTCGGCGACACCGGCGGCGCGCACATCGTGCCCGAAGGCCACGGGCAGCGAGAGCGCCTGTTCTGCAAGCGCCCGGAACGGTGCGTCCCGCCAGCCGAGGTTGCCCGAGAAGATGCCGACTCCCGCCTGCTCGTCCACGAGGCCGGGGACGCTCAGTCCCGCGGCCTGCGGGACCAGCTCGGGATGGACGCCCAGGTGCGCCTCGGCCAGCGTCGCGAGGTGGGCGGCGATGGCGCCGGCCGGGTCTGCAGCCGAGCGCGGCGTCGGGGTGCGGCGGAGATCGCGCACGCGGCCCGCCCCGTCCACCAGGGCCGACTTGGTCGTCGTGCCCCCCACATCGAAAGCCAGGACGACGGCGCCGTCGCCGAGCACACCCTCATTCATGCGTCGAGGATGACCGACCGCGTCAGGTTCCGCGGCTCGTCGGGGTTCAGTCCGCGGGACAGGGCACGGGCGAGCGCGACGCGCTGGGCACGGACGAGGTCGGCCATGGGGTCCACCCCGCTCTGCTCGAAGCGAGCGCCGGTGCGGGCGACGTCTTCGGCGAGGCCGGCGGGCATGTCGCCGAACGCCCAGGTGACCCGTCCGGGCGCCGCGATGGAGATCGGGCCGTGGCGGTATTCCATGGCCGGGTAGGACTCGGTCCACGACTGCGACGCCTCGCGCATCTTCAGCGCCGCCTCGTGCGCGAGCCCGATGGCCCATCCGCCGGCAACGAAGGTGTACTGCTCGGCGGCGACGAGGTCGGGGTCGAGATCCTCCGCGATGGCCCGCTCGGCATCGGCGATCGCCGGCGCCAGGTCCTCGCCGAGCGAGGCACGGAACAGGGCGAGGGCCGTCGTCGCGAAACGCGTCTGCACGACCGAGACCTCGTCGGCGAAGGGCAGTGTGACGGCGGCATCCAGCAGGCCCATCAGGGGAGACGTCTCATCGCCGACGACGCCGATGACGGGGGTTCGCCCCTTCATCCGCTCGGCCAGCTGCAGCACCTCGGTCGTGGTCCCCGAGCGCGTCAGTGCGACAATGGCGTCGTAGTCGCGGTCGGGCATCTCGGATGCCGCGAATGCGTCGGTGACACCCGCGCCGCTGCGCTCGCGCAGCGTGGCGTAGGCCTGGGCGATGAACCAGGACGTGCCGCAGCCGACGACTGCCACACGCGCTCCTCGCTGCGGAAGCGCGTCGGTGGTGCGCGCCAGTTCGGCAGCGCGCGCCCAGGTCTCGGGCTGCGAGCGCAGCTCGTTCTCCATGTGGGTGGACGTGGTGATCATGCTGCGCCTCTTCCTCCCCGCGAACACTGATCTGTCTTTGATCGATTTTGATTGTTCGGGAGTGCTTTCCGTCAGTCTAGTGCGCGCAATCGCCATCACGGAACGTGCGCTCTTCGGCGACACGAAGGGTCAGGCGTCAGACGGCGGCGACGGGCGCGGCGGTGGAGGACCGCACGATGAGCTCGGGCTCGAGCCGGGCGACCGTCGGCGGCTCGCCGCCTTCGATGAGCGCGATCACGCGGGCGGCAGCGGTGCGCCCGACCCGCTCGAACGGCTGGCGGACCGTCGTGAGGGCGGGGGTCGCGTAGGCGGCAAGGGCGATGTCGTCCACGCTGGTCACCGAGACGTCACCGGGAACCGTCCGGCCGGCCTCGTGCAGGGCGCGCATGAGACCGAAGGCCATCTCGTCACTGGAGACGAAGACCGCGGTGACATCGGGGATCGCGGCGATCGTGCGACCGGCGCGGTAGCCCGACTCGGGCGACCAGTCCCCGGGGATCACCGGGGGCGCAGCGATTCCGCGTTCGCGCAGCACCTGCTCCCATTCCTCGCGGCGGGCCACCGACTCCTGCCAGAACTCGTCACCGGAGACGTGCCACACCGTCGCGTGGCCGAGGTCCAGCAGATGCTCCGTGGCCGCGCGCGCGATCGCCCGCTGGTCGATGAGCGCGTCGTCGCCCAGCCCCTCGTCCTGGCGATGCCCGACGGTGGGGGTGCGCGTGGTGCGATTGCCGAGGGCGTCGGCGAGGAAGCCGACGGGAGCCAGCAGCACGATGCCTTCGGCGCCCTGACGCTCCAGCCGGTCGAAGGCGTCGACGAAGGCTCCGGGGCGGGAATGATGCGGCACGCTCGCGCTGGTCACGGCGTAGCCCTGTTCGGCGGCGACCGCCTCGACGCCGAGCAGGATGGCGCTCGTGGAGTAGCGCGCGGTGGAGACGGTGATGACGCCGAGCATGCGCGTACGGCCGGAGGCGAGGGACGCCGCGGCGGCGTGCAGCCGGTATCCGGTCGCGTCGACCGCGGCCATGACACGCTGCGCCGTCTCGGGGCGGACGTTGGACTGGCCGCCGATCACCCGCGACACGGTCTGCGTGGACACTCCGGCGACGCGCGCCACGTCGACCTGACTGGGGGCTCTGTCCCCGGAGGATCGGCGCGGCATCCACTCATCGTAGTGAGGAGCGAGGATAACGAGCCAACGTGACGCGAAATAGGGCAGGATGTTAGGTGATGTGAACGCAAACATCACGGCAGCTCGGATCGACGGGCCCCGAAATCCGAGAGGAAGCCTGCGGATGGATCCGATGACAACGACGAGGTCGCAGACCTCAGTAGCGGCGCTCACATACTCGGACAGCACCCTGCTGCGCAACGGCCGGCCGCACCGCATGCTCGCCGGGGCCGTGCACTACTTCCGCGTGCACCCGGAGCAGTGGGAGGACCGCCTGCGACGCCTCGCGGCGATGGGCGCGAACACCGTCGACACGTACATCCCGTGGAACTTCCACGAGGAGATCGAGGGCTCGCCCCGCTTCGACGGGTGGCGCGACATCGAGCGGTATCTGCGCATCGCGGCGGAGGTGGGCCTGGACGTCTACCTGCGGCCGAGCCCGTACATCTGCGCCGAGTGGTCCAACGGCGGCCTGCCCGCGTGGCTCACCGGACGCATCCGTCACGTCCGCAGCAGCGACCCGGGATACCTGCGGGCCGTCGAGGAGTGGTACTCCCACCTCCTCCCCCGCCTCGCTCCGCTGCAGGCGGCGTACGGCGGCCCCATCGTCGCGGTGCAGGTCGAGAACGAGTACGGCTCGTTCGGCTCCGACAGCGCGTACCTCGAGCACCAGCGGGATCTGCTGCGGGCGCACGGGATCGTCGAGCTGCTCACCACCGCCGACGGAATCACTCCCGACATGCAGCGTCACGGCTCCGTGGGCGGCGCCATGCCGAGCTTCACCTTCGGCACCGGCGTCGACACCGCCCAGGCCCTCCTCCCCGCCGCCACACCGCTGCTGTGCAGCGAGCTGTGGGGTGGCTGGTTCGACCATTGGGGCGAGCGTCACCACGTGCGCAGCGCGGCGAGCATGATCGGCACCGTCGACGCCCTGCTGGATGCCGGCGGCTCGGTGAGCCTGTACATGGCGCACGGCGGAACCAACTTCGGACTGTGGGCCGGGGCGAACTGGGACGGCGTACTGCAGCCGACGATCACGAGCTACGACTCCGACGCCCCCATCGCCGAGGACGGCCGGCTGGGTGACAAGTTCGCCGCCCTCCGGGCCTCTTTCGCCCCGTTCCACGACGGGCCGCTTCCGGAGCTGCCGGCCGAGCCGGTGTTCCTGCCGCCCCAGACGGTGGCCTTCACCGGCGAAGGCGGCCTCGCCGACGCGCTGAGCTCCCTTCCCGCCGGCGAGGTGCGGTCCAACCTGGCCACCTTCGAGGAGCTGGGCGTGGCGGACGGCATCGTCGCCTACCAGGCCCGGGTGCACATCGGAGCCGAGACGACGCTGTCGATCAGGGGCCTGCACGACCGCGCAGCGGTGCTGCTGGACGGTGAGCGCATCGCCACGCTCGAGCGCGACGGCGCCACGAGCGTCGTGATCGAGGGCCGCGCCGGCGACCACGAGCTGACCCTCGTGGTGGAGAGCCTCGGCCGCATCAACTACGGGCCGCACATCGGCGAGCACAAGGGCATCATCGGCGGCGTGCTGCTCGGCCGACGTTATGTGCACGGCTGGACGCACCGCGTCGTGCCGCTGGACGGCTCGCTCACGGGTCGGGGCGGCGACGCACCCGCCGACGGCTTCGCCGTGGCCACCGTGGACGTGCAGACGCCGGCGGATGCCTGGCTCGCGGTTCCCGGCGGCAGCAAGGGACTCATCTGGGTCAACGGCTTCCTCATCGGCCGCTACTGGAGCGTCGGCCCGCAGGAGACCTTCTACGCCCCCGCGCCGCTCTGGCGATCCGGCCGCAACGAGGTGCGGGTCATGGACCTGGAGCAGCTGCCCACGACCCTCGAGGTGCGCGACGCGCCGTCGCTGGGCGAGGCCGAGGAGTTCATCGGCTCCTGACCCCGGCCCACCGCAAAGGGCCCCCGGCGCCGCAGCGCCGGGGGCCCTTTCTCGTGCGGTGATCAGCCCTTGACTGCCCCGGCCGCCAGGCCCGAGCGCAGGTAGCGCTGCAGCGTGAAGAACAGCACGATCAGCGGCACCACACCCAGCAGGGCGCCGAGCATGACCGCACCCTTGTCCGGGGAGAAGTAGCTCATCATGCCGAAGAGGCCGAGCGTCACCGGCTTGAGCTCCTGCGACGAGACCATCAGGAGGGGCAGCAGGAAGTTGTTCCATGTGGCGACGAACACGAACAGGAAGATGGTCACCATGGCCGGCGCGAGCAGGCGCATCACGATGGTGAAGAAGATGCGGATCTCCCCCGCCCCGTCGATGCGCGCCGCCTCGAGCAGCTCCGTCGGCACCGACTGGGCGTACACCATGCCCAGGAACACGCCGAAGGGCGACACCGCGGACGGGATGATGATCGCCCACACCGTGTCGACCAGACCCAGCGCGTGGAACTCCAGATACAGCGGCACCGTCAGCAGCGCGACCGGCATGAGCAGGCCCGCCATGATGGCACCCACCGCGATCTTCTTGCCCGGGAAGGAGAACTTGGCGATGGCATAGCCCGCCATCACCGCGAAGAGCGTTCCGATGACGCCTGCCGTCACCGAGTAGAAGATCGAGTTGCCGACCCACCGCCAGAACATGCCCTGGGTCCAGGACATGAGGCTGTCGTAGTTGGCGCCGAGGTTCCATTCGGCGAACCAGAACCCGAAGGTCGACGTCAGGTCGCGGTTGTTCTTCGTGGCGGCGATGAGCAGCCAGTACACCGGGCCGAGAAAGTAGATCGCGGCGACGACCAGGACGGTGATGCCGGCGATCTTGCCGCGCAGCGTGGGCAGCGCGTTCTTGGGGGGAAGGTCGACCTCGACCTCGCGGGCGCGCCGTCTGCCGGTGCGGATCGCGGTGGTCATGAGTTTCCTCCCTTACGGCGCTGCATCAGCGCGTAGACGATGGCCAGCACGCCGGCGATGACGGCCATGAGCAGCGAGTAGGCCGATGCGATCCCCGTGCCCGAGGGCGAGGCCGCCCCGAGCAGCGAGTTGTAGGTGAGCATCATCGGCGTGTAGCCCTTGCCCATCCACGGGTTCTGGCTCTCCATCACGGTCGGCTCGTTGAAGAGCTGGATGGTGCCGATGATCGACAGCAGCACCGCCAGCAGCGCGGCTCCGCGGACCAGGGGCACCTTGATCTTGACCGCGATCTGCCAGCCGCTCGCGCCGTCGATGCGCGCGGCCTCGTAGAGCTCCCGCGGCGCGGCCTGCAGCGCGGCGAGGAAGATGAGCATGTTGTAGCCGGTGTAGGTCCAGGTCGTCATGTTCCCCATCGAGAACAGGATCGTCCCCGGCGCCATGAAGTCCGTCCCCTCGGGGAGGTACGGCATGAACGGCGACACCTCGGGCGTGTAGAGATACAGCCACATCATCGCGGCGATCACACCCGGGATGGCGTAGGGGAGGAAGAAGGCGAGGCGGAAGAAGCCGGGACGGCGGACGATGAACGAGTCCAGGAGCAGTGCGAGCCCCAGTGCGGCGATCGTCATCACCGGGATCTGCACGAGGCCGTAGAGCACGACCCGGCCCATACCGGCCCAGAACGTCTGGTTGGCGATGGCTATGGCGAAGTTGTCGAAGCCCACGAAGGTCTCTACGAGCTCCCCGCCGCCGTACAGGCCCTCGCCCGACGGGACTTCGGAGAACATCGACGCGCGGATCGACACGACGATCGGCACGACGAAGACGACGACGAACAGGATTGCGAAGGGGGCGAGGAACAGCCACCCGGTCACGGCCTCGCGACGGCTGCCGCCGCGTCGGCCCCGCTCCTTTCGCCTCGGCGGGGTCGCGCGGACCTTCGCTGCCGCTGCGGCCACGGTGGGCGGGGTGGTCAGTGTCATCTCATCGTCTTTCCAGTGCAGGAGCCGGCGGAGTGCACGGGGCGTCCATGCGCTCCGCCGGCTCAGCGGTTGTCAGCGAGGTGCGTCAGTCCGCGACAGGCAGACCCAGGTCCTTCAGCGCCGCGACCGCGTCGTTCTGGCCGGTCGTGAAGATGTCCGCGACGGTGGCTCCGCCCGACGCGACGGCCGAAGCGGTCTCGTTCATGGTGGTCAGCGAGGCGAATCCGGGGGCGTAGACGAACTCGGGGTTCATGCGAGCGGATGCCGTGGCGAGCTCGGCCAGCACGTCCTGGCCGCCGAACTGACGCAGCATCTTCTCGCTGGTCTCCGGCGTGCCGTTGGCGGCGACGACGAGGCCCTGCGACGCGAGGTCGTCGATCTGGGTGTTGAACCAGCCGTTGAAGGCCATGGCCTCGGCCGGGTGCTCGCAGCCCGAGAGCACAGCGACGCCGGAGCCACCGTCGGGGCCCGAGAGCTCGCCTGCTCCGAAGTCGGGCAGCTGGGCGACGCGCCACTGACCCTCGGCCGGCGTGCCGTCGAGCGAGTCGAGCATGAAGCCCGCCTCCCACGCCGCGCCGATGTGGCCGATGAGGGTGCTGTTGTTGACGGCCTGCGTGAAGCCTTCGCCCCAGCGCTCGGTGACGAGGGCGTCCTGCCCGTCGATGAGTCCCTGCCAGAGGCCGGCGACCCGCTGGCTTCCGGCGCCCTCGACGTCGACGCTCCAGGCGTCACCCGAGGTGTCGAACCACGCGTCGCCGGCGGCGGCGGACTGGGCCGACAGCCAGTTGAGGCCCTCGTCGGGCGTGAAGGCGGCGAGGTACTTGCCCGCGTCTGCGGCGACCGCGGCGCTGGCCGAGAGCTCCTCGATCGTGGTCGGGACCGTGAGCCCGAGCTTCTCGAGCTCTGCCTGGTTGTAGTAGTAGACGAGGGGGCCGGTGTCCTGCGGCAGACCCACGACCGCGTCACCGACGGTCATCATCGCGTACGCACCGGCACCGAAGTCGTCCTTGTAGTCCCCCGCGTGCTCTGCGACGTCTTCGAGCAGACCCTTGACGAACAGCTGCGGCACCTCGGAGTACCCGACCTGTGCCAGGCAGGGGCCGTTGCCCGCCTTGACGTCGGTCTCGAGCTTCAGGATCAGGTCGCTGGCGGCACCGTCGAACTTGGTGGCGCTTACCTGGATGCCGGGGTTCTCGGCGTTCCAGCGCTCGACGATGTCGGCGACGGCGGTCATGCCCTCACCGTCGGGGAGGCGATGGATGTAGCTGAGCTCCACCACGTCGTCGGACGAGCCCGCCGTCGTGCCGGTGCCGGTGCCGCCGCTGCTGCAGGCGGCGAGTGCGACGGCGGACAGAGCCGCCAGTGCTGTGACGGCGACGGGACGTCCGGCGCGGAACTTCGATGTCATGTGATCGCTCCCCTTCGAGGATGCCGCACCGATATCGAGCGGCGTTGCTTCCATCGGCGGTAGCTGCGAAATCATGCATTCGCCATCTCCGTCGATGAGATGGATGTTTGCGTTCACACTACCCCCACTCCGCCTATGATCAAGTCACGGATCGATTTCATCGACAGCCGTTGCTCACCGCGAACACTGGCCGCTACAGGAGTGAAGATGCTCACCCTCGTCCCCCGCCCCCGCACGCTGCGCACATCGCCGGACGAGGAGGCGCTCACCCTCGGCACGACGCCGGGCATCGCGGCCGCGGGAGCGGCCCTGCCGGTGGCCGGGCTGCTGGCGGCATCCCTCCGCAGCCGGGGCGCGGCGCCCTCCCTCGCGGACGCGGACGATGCGGCGATCATCACGCTCGAGCTGACCGGGCCCGATGGCTCCCGCGGCGCCTCGGACGACCGCGTCGCGGACGAGTCGTACGCCCTCGACATCACCTCCGATGCGGTCACCGTTTCGGCGCCCGAGCCGGCGGGGCTCTTCCGCGGCACCCAGACGCTGCTGCAGCTGCTGCCGGTCGATCTGACCGGCTCCGTTCAGGTGCCCACGCTGCACGTCGACGATGCCCCCCGCTTCGAGTACCGGGGCGTGATGCTCGACGTGGTGCGCCACTTCTTCCCCGTGGCGGATGTCCTGCGCTTCATCGACGCCCTCGCGCTGCTGAAGATCAACACGCTGCACCTGCACCTCACCGACGACCAGGGCTGGCGCCTGCACATCGACTCCTGGCCGGATCTCACCGCCGTCGGCGCCCGCGGCGCCGTGGGAGACGCGCCGGGCGGCTTCTACACGCAGGACGACCTGCGCCGCATCATCGCCTACGCCGCCGCGCGCTTCATCACCGTGGTCCCCGAGATCGACCTGCCCGGGCACACCAATGCCGCGCTCCACGCCTACGCGGAACTCAACGCCGACGGCGTCGCCCGCGAGGCCTACCACGGCATCGAAGTGGGGTTCTCGTCGCTCTCCGCCTCGCCGGAGCGCGCCGAGGCGACCGACCGGTTCCTGCGGGACGTGATCGGCGAAGTAGCCGCGCTCACGCCCGGTCCGTGGCTGCACGTCGGAGGCGACGAATCCTGGTCGACATCGCCCGAGGACTATCGCGATCTCGTCCGGCGCATCACGTCCACCGCCGCGGGCACGGGCAAGCGCGTCATCGGCTGGCACGAGATCGGGTCGTGCGACGACCTGCCCGCCGGCACGATCGCGCAGTACTGGAGCTACCTGCAGCCGGTGTCACCGGCGGCGGAGCAGGTGCGTTCCGTGGTCGCCCGCGGCGGGCAGGTGATCATGTCGCCGGCCGACGTCGCGTATCTCGACATCCGCTACCCCGAGGACATCCCCACTCCCGGCGGCTACGCGCTCGGCCTGGACTGGGCCGACGGGCCGACGTCGTTCGAGGCCGCGTACACGTGGGAGCCCACGGCCATCGTGGACGGCATCGCGGAATCCGACATCCTCGGCGTCGAGTCGCCCCTGTGGACCGAGACGGCGCTCACCATCGCCGACGTCGAGCACCTCGCGTTCCCGCGTGCGGCGGCGCTCGCCGAGATCGGCTGGTCGGTCGCCGGGGAACGCGACCCGGCGGAGTTCGCCGGCCGCGTCGCAACGCTCGGACCGATGTGGGATGCCGCCGGCATCCGCTATGCGCGGCTGAGCGAGGTGCCCTGGCCTTCCGGCGAACCCGCCTAGCGGCTCGCGCCGTCCGACACCAGGTCGCTGCCGGAACGCCGCGTCTGGCGCGAGCGGCGGGGGGCGACGCCGTGCTGCGCAATGCCGGCTCCGACCGCGGGCGTGAACAGCGCCGGCAGACGCAGGGATCCCGTGCGAGCGACTTCATCGGCGAGGTCCCGGATCCGCCGCTGGTCGGGCGCGATGGGCTCCGAGGAGTCGAACAGGAACCGCAGGGCGATGCCCGGCGCGATCCACAGGGTCGTGCGCCCGGGGGGACTGCACGCATCGTGCTGCCAGGCGACGGTGAAGCTCTCGCCCCGCCGGAGCTTGGTCGTCATGACGACCTTGAGGTGCGCGAGCAGCACGTCGTCGATGTGGACCGGGGAATCGGCGGTCCCGTAATACAGCTTGCCCATGGCGCTCTCCAAAGCATCGCGGATCAGGTCGCGGAGAGTGTTCGAGAAGGCGATTCGACGAGCGATTCGGGGTGCTGGTGTGACGGCGACTGAGCGGCGTCTGCGGGACCTGTTGTCCTCACACTAAGGGCCTGTGGAACAGGCGGGGCGGACACGCGCCGGATCCACGTGAGGACTCTCTCATCCGGACGCCGGTGCCGGAGTTGCCATCGCAGCTCC
>NZ_JANJFJ010000495.1:0-2893 GCF_024626565.1 Microbacterium sp. zg.Y909 | reverse complement strand
CACGAAGGGCGCGCTGTGAGCGACGCCCCCGACCGGCCGCTCGTCGCGGTGCTCGACTACGGGTCGGGCAACGTGCACTCCGCGGTGAAGGCACTCATCGCCGCCGGTGCCGACGCCCGTCTGACGGCCGACCGCGGCCTGATCCGCGATGCCGACGGGCTGGTCGTGCCAGGCGTCGGAGCGTTCCGCGCGGTCATGGACGCCCTGCGCGCCAGCCGCGCCGACGAGCTCATCGACCGTCGCCTGGCGGGAGGGCTTCCGGTCCTCGGCATCTGCGTCGGCATGCAGGTGCTGTTCGAGCACGGCGTCGAGCGCGGCGAGGACACCGAAGGGCTGGGGGAGTGGCCCGGTGCCGTCACCGAGCTCGACGCCCCGGTGCTGCCGCACATGGGCTGGAACACCGTCGAACCCGGCGAAGGCTCGGTGCTCTTCCGAGGCATCGAGCAGGAGCGCTTCTACTTCGTGCACTCCTATGCCGCCCAGTCCTGGACGCTCGACGTCATCCCGCCGTTCCCGGCGCCCGCCGTCACCTGGAGCCGGCACGGCGCCCCGTTCCTCGCCGCCGTCGAGAACGGACCGCTGTCGGCGACCCAATTCCACCCCGAGAAGTCGGGCGAAGCCGGCATCCGCCTGCTGTCCAATTGGATCGGCGCGCTGCGCCGCACTACTGTCTGACCACCCGTGCTGTCGCGGCTTTCGCCGCGCCCCCGAGCCCGCACCCTGGAGCCATGAACGATTTCGCGTCCACCCCTGAGCTGATCCTCCTCCCTGCCGTCGATGTGGCATCCGGCAAGGCCGTGCGTCTGACGCAGGGCGAGGCGGGATCCGAGACGACCTACGGCGACCCCGTCGACGCTGCGATGGCCTGGGCCCGCCAGGGTGCGCAGTGGATCCACCTCGTCGACCTCGACGCCGCGTTCGGCCGGGGCAACAACACCGCGGTCCTGCGCAAGGTGATCAAGCAGGTCCGCAACGTCAAGGGCGTGCAGGTCGAGCTGTCCGGTGGCATCCGCGACGACCGGTCGCTGGAGGCGGCGCTCGAGAGCGGGGCCTCGCGCATCAACCTCGGCACGGCGGCGCTCGAGAACCCCGAGTGGGCGGCCGACGTCATCTCGCGCTACGGCGACGCGATCGCGGTGGGGCTCGACGTGCGCGGCACAACGCTCGCGGCGCGCGGCTGGACGCGTGAGGGCGGCGACCTCTGGGAGGTGCTCGACCGCCTCGAGCAGGCCGGCTGCACGCGGTACGTGCTGACCGACGTCACCAAGGACGGCACCCTGAAGGGTCCGAACCTCGAACTCCTCCGCGAAGTGGCCACGCGCACCCCGAAGCCGGTCGTGGCATCCGGCGGCATCTCGAGCCTCGATGACATCGCTGCGCTGCGTGAGCTCGTGCCGCTCGGCATCGAGGGTGCCATCGTGGGCAAGGCGCTCTATGCCGGGGCCTTCACGCTCGCTGAGGCGCTGGATGTCGCCGGCGCCTGACGACCACTGCGGCAACTCCGGCGATTCAGCCGGCGTGCCGTGGGAGGGGCGCGCCTTCCAGGCCAACCCCCACGCCGGTGACGACGGCTCGGCCGATCCGGCGCTGCTGGCGGCGCTGACGGCGTTCCGCGCGGGAGAGGGCGATCAGGCCGCGGTCGTCGACGCCTACCGCAGCGCACGCCTGCTGATCCCGCTCGTCGCCGAGAAGGGCGACGAGGGGGTGGGGCCGACGGGCCTCACGGTCGACAAGACGCAGGAGCTGTCGATCGTGACGGTCGCAGCGCCCGACGGTCGTCGCGTGCTGCCGGTGTTCACCTCGGTCACGGCGATGCAGCGGTGGGATGCCACGGCGCGGCCGGTTCCCGCCGACGGTGTGCGCACGGCGCTGGCCGCGGCGAACGACGACACCGACCTCATCGTCATCGACCCGACGTCGGAGACGGAGTTCGTGCTGCGCCGCCCTGCCGTCTGGGCCATCGGGCAGGGGCGTGCGTGGGAGCCGAGTTTCGCGTCGCCCGATGTGTACCGCGGCCTGCAGGAGAGCATCGGCGGGGAGCTGGCGGTGCTCGACCTGTCGGTGGCTCCGGGGGATCCCGATGCGCGCCTGCGGGGACCGGAGCTCGTAGTGCGGCTGCAGCTGATCGCGGGCCTCGAGCAGTCAGAGCTCGATGCCGTGCTGCAGCGCCTCGCCGCGCGCTGGGCTGCCGATGACAGGGTCGCGGTGCTGGTGGACTCGCTGACCGTGAAGCTCCTCCGCGCCGCCGAGTGAGTATTCACGCCGCCGAGTGAGTATTCGCCGCTGCGAGTGAGTATTCACCGCGAGTACTCACTCGCGACCACGAATACTCACTCGCGAGCGGTCAGGTGACGGGGCCGGTCAGCTTCTCGCCGGGGCCCTTGCCGATCGGGTCGGGGACCACGGACGCCTCGCGGAACGCCAGCTGCAGGGAACGTAGGCCGTCGCGCAGCGACCGCGCGTGCATGTCGCTGATCTCGGGGGCACCGGCGGTGATCAGGCCGGCCAGCGCGTTGATGAGCTTGCGTGCCTCGTCGAGGTCCATCTGCGCGTCGGGGTCGTCGGCGAGCCCGACTTTCACGGCGGCGGCGCTCATCAGATGCACCGCGGCCGTCGTGATGACCTCGACCGCCGGCACGTCGGCGATGTCGCGCGTCGCGGCACTTGCGGCGCGGTCCTGCTCCTCCCAGCGGGCCTGAGTCTCGGCATCCGGGGCACTTCCGTGCGCCGTCGGATCGTCTTGCCCATCGGGAATAGTGTTCACATCGCACTTTCTGCTAGACTTTCGCGGGCACCGGGGGTTTCTGCTCCCGGATGGAAAGAGGATCACATCCCACCCGCGCTTGCCGCTCCAGGCTACCGGGTCCACGCACTCCGCTCCGTCTCGTACGGG
>NZ_JANJFJ010000494.1:0-2904 GCF_024626565.1 Microbacterium sp. zg.Y909 | reverse complement strand
CAAGACGTGCCATGCGGCTCTCCTAGGAGTGAGTGGAGGTGTGGAGCAGGATCGGTGCCCGGGCCTCCGCCCCGAGGTGTCCCCTCTTGCGAGGTTCTGATCCTGCCGTGTGTGTTGTTTTGTTCAGTTGTACGTCTGGTGGGAGGGATGCCGTGGCATCCCCCGCGTCATCCCTGGCGCTGCTTGTGGCGCGGGTTGGACTTGCAGATGACCATGACGCGACCGTGGCGGCGGATGATCTTGCAGTGGTCGCAGATGGGCTTGACGGAGGGGTTGACCTTCATGATTTTCCTGTTCGCTGTCTTCGCCGGGCAGGGCGGCATGCCCCGGGGCGTTACTTCTCGACCGGGTCTAGCGGTAGCGGTAGACGATGCGACCGCGCGTGAGGTCGTACGGGCTGAGCTCGACGACAACGCGGTCCTCGGGGATGATGCGGATGTAGTTCTGTCGCATCTTGCCCGAGATCGTTGCGAGCACCTTGTGTCCGTTGCTCAGCTCCACGCGGAACATCGCGTTCGGGAGAGCCTCGGAGATCACACCCTCGATCTCGATGACACCGTCTTTCTTCGCCATACGCTCGCTTACAGTAGTGCGGACCGGTCGGTCTGCGGTGGATGGGGATTCGGTACGGCGACACGCCAAAGCGGGCGCAACGCACCAAACGTCAAGCATACGTGGTACTGCCGCACGCGGCAACTCGGGCGTGTCGCTCCCGCTCGCGCGAGACACCAGTTTCGCGGTGAGACACCAGTTTCGCGGTGAGACACCACGCGGCGCGGGGTGTCTCGGCGGGATCGTGGTGTCTCGGCGCGCCCGGGGCCGGGGCGCGACCGGCGGCGCCTTCTCCACAGGAGCGGATCCGGCGATCCTGTGGGCGATGGGGCGGGCGGAGGCGATGCCGGATGCCGCGACCGGCCACGCTGGGCCTATGCGCGTCCCGCCTCTCGCCCGCTCCCCTGTTCCCCTCATCGCCGCGGGCGAGGCGGCGGCGGCCGGCCTGCGGGTGCGCGACGACGCGGCGCATGCGCGGGTGCGCCCCGGCTTCTACGCCCCTCGCGACGCCTGGGCCAGGTTGGATCCCTGGGACCGGTACCTCGCCCGCGTGCATGCCTTCCACCGTCGACATCCGGACGCGATCCTCACGCTCGAGTCAGCCGCGGCGATGATGCGGCTGCCGGTGTTCGGCGAACCACGCGACATCCACGTCTACGATCCGCAGCGCACGCGATCGCGGCGCTACGGCGATGTGTTCGTGCACACCAGCAACGACGCCAAGACGGTGGTCCGCCGGGGCGGCGTGCTGCTCACCGACACCGCCGTCACCGTCATCGACCTGATGCGGGTGCTGCCACCGGCATTCGGTCTTGCTGTCGCGGATGCCGCAGTGTCACCGAGGGCGGCTCATGCGGCATCCGTCGGGATGCTCCGCGACATCGCCGTGGCCGGGGCAGACCGCCGCGGGCGCGCACGACTGGCGCTGCTCCTGCCGCTCATCGACGCACGCAGCGAGTCGGCCGGCGAGAGCGTCAGCCGCGCCGTGATGCTGTGGCTGGGCTACGAGGAACCGGAGCCGCAGGTCGCGTTCACCGGCGAGGGTGCGCAGGACCGCGTCGACTTCTTCTGGCGCCGGGCCAGCGTCATCGGCGAATCCGACGGGTACGGCAAGTACGTCGGCGGGGACGTCGTGGCGCGTGTGGTCGATGAGAAGCGCCGCGAAGACCGCCTGCGCCGGCAGGTGCGCGCCTTCGCCCGCTGGGATTGGGCCGCGACCCTGGGGGTAGCGCCGCTGGACCAGCGACTCGCTGCCGCCGGCGTGCCGCGGGTGCGGGCCACCCAGACCCTGCTGCTGGCGACGCTGCGGCACAATCCGCGCTCGCTCACCCGCTGAGAAACCACGAATCGGGTGAGACATCACGCGAGGCGTGGTGTCCCACCCGAAAAGTGGTGTCTCAGCGTAAAGGGAGGCTCAGCCCAGGCGGTCGGTGATGTCGGCGGCGACGTCGCCGGAGATGGTGACGTACTCGCCGTTGACCAGCAGGGTCGGGGTGCCGGCCTGGCCCTGGTCGTTGGCGGGGAGCTTCTGCGACTGGCCCTGCACGAACTTGCTGTAGGTGCCGTCCTCGATGCAGGCTGCGGCGTCGGGGGCGCCGGCGTCCGCGGCCATCGACGCCATCAGCTCGTTGGTGAGGCCCTGGCCGGTCGGGTGCTCGGCGAACACGGCCTGCATGAACTCGTACGCCGCCTCGCCGCCGGCCTCTTCGGCCACGCAGTACATCGCACTGGCCGAGCGTGCCGAGAACTCCGTGCCGGATGCCGCGTTCAGCCCCGACAGCGCCACCGGCTGCAGCCGCAGCGTGATGTCGCCCGAGTCGACGAGCTCCGAGATGGCGGGACCGTACTGGTCCTCGAAGTCCTGGCAGTGGGGGCAGTAGAAGTCCGCCCAGACCTCGACCTCGTCGGGACCGTCGCCCACGATGATCGCGCCGGTCTCGGACTCGACCGCGGAAGACTCGGGCGCCGTGCCCGGCGACGTGGCGGCGCTGTTCATCCACCACACCAGACCGCCGACGCCGACCAGCACGACGACGACCGCCACACTCACCCAGATCGCGAACCAGTTGGTCTTGTTCCCTGCCGCTGCCACGAGCTGCCCCTATCCGATCTCGCGCGGGACCACGCCGAACGGCGCCAGACCCGCGGCTCCTCCATCGGGCGCGGTGAGCACCCAGATGCCTCCATGATGCACGGCGACACTATGTTCCCAGTGTGAGCCGGCTGAGCCGTCGACGGTCGAGACGGTCCAGTCGTCGTCCTCGACGAAGGTCTCCTCGCTGCCGGCGACCACCATCGGCTCGATCGCGAGACACAGTCCCGGCTTGACCTCGGCGCCGCGGTCGGCGACGC
>NZ_JANJFJ010000493.1:0-2905 GCF_024626565.1 Microbacterium sp. zg.Y909 | reverse complement strand
GCGACCTCGGGCTGCGACGGGATGCCGAGCTTGCGCACCGCCACCGCGGTCAGCGGCAGGCCGAGCGCCCGGGCGACGGCCGCAGCGACCACGATGCCGCCGCGGGGGATGCCGACGACTATCGCGTCGGAACCGCGCCATGCGGCGAGGCTCTGCGCCAGGGCGGCGCCCGCTGCTGCCCGGTCGGCGTACTCGGCCACGCGACCACCGTACGCCCGCCGCATGGTTCGGGAACACCGCCGTCGTCATACGTGCATCGCTGGCCCGCTGCCTCCGTACGATGTCGGTATGACCGACGCGCCCACCACTCCCGCAACCGCGTCGGAGCGCCTGGACCGTCTGCCGTTCACCCGCCCCCACCTGCGGGTGCTCACCGGATCCGGCATCGGCTGGGCTCTGGATGCGATGGACGTCGGCCTCATCTCGTTCATCATCGCGGCGCTGGCGGTGCAGTGGTCGCTGGAGCCCGGCGAGACGGCGTGGATCGCGTCGATCGGGTTCGTGGGCATGGCCATCGGCGCGAGCCTGGGCGGCCTGCTGGCCGACCGGTTCGGGCGCCGGCAGGTGTTCGCCCTCACTCTGCTGGTCTACGGCATCGCCACCGGCGCGAGCGCCCTCGTCGGCGGCCTGGCGATGCTGCTCGTGCTGCGGTTCTTCGTCGGCCTCGGCCTCGGCGCCGAGCTGCCGGTGGCGAGCACGTACGTCAGCGAGTTCGCGCCGGCGCGCATCCGCGGTCGGTTGATCGTGATCCTCGAGGCGTTCTGGGCCGTCGGCTGGACCGCCGCCGCCCTCATCGGCTACCTCGTGATCCCCGGGTCGGACGACGGCTGGCGCTGGGCGTTCCTCATCGGCGCGATCCCCGCCGTCTACGCCCTCATCGTGCGGTGGCGTCTGCCCGAATCGCCCCGCTGGCTCGAGCGGCGGGGGAGGACCGCAGAGGCCGACGCGATCGTGCGGACCTTCGAGGATGCCGCAGGCGTCCCTGCCGACTCGGCTCCCGTCCCGACGAGCCGCCCCGTCGCCGGCTCGTCCGTCCCGGCTCCGGCGGCCGTGGGTACCGGGCAGCGCCTGGCGGGACTGTGGGCACCGGAGTTCCGCCTGCGCACCGCGAGCCTGTGGGCGGTGTGGTTCTGCGTCAACTTCTCGTACTACGGCGCCTTCATCTGGATCCCGACCATCCTCGTCGCCCAGGGGTACGACCTCGTGCGGTCCTTCGGCTTCACGCTGCTGATCACCCTCGCCCAGCTTCCCGGCTACGCCGTCGCGGCGTGGCTCATCGAGGTGTGGGGGCGGCGCATGACGCTTTCGGTGTTCCTCGTGGGCTCGGCCGTCTCCGCGGTGCTCTTCGGCACCGCCACGGGTGAGGTCGCGATCATCGCCACCGGCATGGCACTGTCGTTCTTCAACCTGGGCGCATGGGGCGCGCTGTACGCCGTCACACCCGAGATGTATCCCACGTCGCTGCGCGCGACAGGGTCCGGCTGGGCCGCCGGAGTCGGCCGCATCGCGTCGATCATCGCGCCGCTCACGGTCCCGCTGCTGCTGGGCCTGGGCGGAGCGCCGGTGCTGTTCGTCGTGTTCGCGGCCTTCTTCGTCATCGCCGCCGCGGCCGCGTGGGGGCTAGCGGACAGACGCGGACTCGCCCTCGACGACCGGTGACGCCGCGCCGCGTAGGCTGAGCCGATGGCATCCGTACGCTACGTCGCAATCGGCGATTCATTCACCGAGGGAGTCGGCGACGACCTGCCCGACGGCCGGCCGCGTGGCTGGGCCGACCTCGTCGCTCAGGGGTGGGCGGATGCCGTGGGGCAACCGATCCAGTACGCCAACCTGGCCATCCGCGGCAAGCTGATCGACCCCATCATCGCCGAGCAACTGGAGCCGGCGCTCGCGCTGAAGCCGACGCATCTGTCGTTCAACGGCGGCGGCAACGACATCCTGCGGCCGCGCGCCTCTGTCACGCGCGTGGTCGATTCCTTCTCACAGGTGCTGCGCCGCTGCGACGAGGAGGGCGTGCAGGTCATCCTGCTCTCCGGCGCAAACCCGTCGGGTCAGCTTCCCCTCAGCCGCGTGATCCAGCGCCGCGGGGACCTGCTGTCTGCGGCCGTCGTACAGCGCGTCGCCGATCGGCCCGACATCATCCGGGCGCTCAACTGGCCCGACCGGGAACTGTCGACCCCGCCGTACTGGTCGGAGGACCGGCTGCACATGAACCATCGCGGACACCACCGGGTTGCCGCCCGCGTGCTGGACGCCCTCGGCCTCGCCGTTCCCGACGACTGGTGGTCGCTGCCCGACCTGCCGCCACCCGGGCTGAGCGGGGCGGCCTACTACCGCGCCCACGTCGCTCCGTGGGTGCGCCGTCGGCTCACCCGCACGTCCTCCGGAGACGGCCGCCAGCCGAAGTACGCGGAGTGGACCGAGATCAGCCCGACTCAGGACCGCACGGCGTAGGTCAGCTCGGCGAACTGGCCCGCGCGACGCACCCCGGTGAGCGTGAGCCGGTCGGGTCCCAGCCGGCGGGGAAGCAGCGGCTTGCCCTCGCCCAGCGTCGCAGGGGCGACCGATACCCGGATCTCGTCGAGCAGCCCGGCGTCGGCGAACTGGCCGGCGAGATCTCCACCTCCCACCACCCAGACGTCCAGGTCGCCGGCCGCGTCACGGATCTGCGGCCAGGCGTCGGACACCGGGCCGGATGCGAACCGGATGTCGGCGCCGGGTACGTCGGGAAGGGTGCGCGAGGTGAACACCCAGGTCGGGCGCGGCCCGTAGAACGTGGGCCAGCGCTCGGGGTGGTCGAGCAGGTCCTCGTGCCCCAGCACCCATTCGTAGGTGGCCGAGCCCTGCACGAGCACGCCGATGCCGTCGAGGAAGGCGTGGAAGTCGGCGTCGCCGCCCTCGCCGC
>NZ_JANJFJ010000492.1:0-2908 GCF_024626565.1 Microbacterium sp. zg.Y909 | reverse complement strand
CGCGGACTGCGCGCCTCCGGTGAGGAAGATGACCGGCAGCACCGGGAGGATGCACGGCGAGATGCCGGTGATGAGACCCCCGAGCAGGCCGATGACGATGAGCTCCATGGGTCCCCGTTCCTGTCGGGGGTTCTTCGTGCCGGCGGATGGATCGGATTGTTTCCCATCCGATCGGGCGACCGCTCCGAAGAGGTGTCATGGCCGCAGTCCTGGCGGCTTCCAAAACCGGAGGACATCATGCTCAGCAGCAAGAAGAAGATCACCGCAGCTCTGACTCTCACGCTGGCGAGCGCGTTCGCGCTCTCGGCATGCTCGATGGGGAGCGACACGGCCACCGACGAGCCGACCGAAGAGGTCGTCGAAGAGGAGATGGTCGAGGAGACGATGGACCCCGGCGCCATGCTGGTCGGCGCCGGCTGCGAGGCCTACGCCGAGGAGGTCCCCGACGGGGCCGGCTCGATCCAGGGCATGTCGCAGGAGCCCGTCGCGATCGCGGCATCCAACAACCCGCTTCTGACGACCCTCACCGCGGCGGTCAGCGGCGAGCTCAACCCCGACGTCAACCTGGTCGAGACGCTCAACAATGGCGAGTACACCGTGTTCGCACCGGTGGACGAGGCCTTCGCGAAGCTCGATCCCGCGACGATCGAAACCCTCAAGACCGACAGCGACCTGCTCACGTCGATCCTGACGTACCACGTCGTCGAGGGTCAGGTCGACCCCGAGGACATCGCGGGAATGCACACCACCCTGCAGGGCGAAGACGTGGAGGTGACCGGCTCGGGCGACGAGTGGATGGTCAACGACGCGATGGTCATCTGCGGTGGCGTACAGACCGCCAATGCCACCGTCTACCTCATCGACACGGTCCTGATGCCTCCGGCACAGTGAGTCGAACGGGCCGCGGCGGGGAATCCGCGGTCCGTGGTAGGCGGTGAGGCCGCCGGCGCTGCGATGGCGCCGGCGGCCCTCTCACGTTTCGTGCGGTTCGTCAAGCTCTCACGGGACGAAGTTGCATTGGTTAGCGTCGTCAAAGATCGGAGCGCGGGCTGGGCCGCCGCCGATCGGCTGGAGGGCCATGATCGACGCGCGTGTCACCGAGATCGCCGTGGGCACGGTACTGGAGCGCCGGTACCAGCTGCGTGAGCTGATCGGCGCAGGGGGCGCCGGCAGGGTGTTCCGCGCCGACGACCTGCACCTGCAGCGTCCGATCGCCGTGAAGGTCATGCACCCTCACGCCGACGACCTCGCATCGGTGGATCGCGCGCGGGCCGAGATGCTGGTGCTCGCCTCTCTCAACCACCCCTGCCTCGTCACGCTCTTCGATGCCCGCATCAGTCACGCCGATGGCGACGTGAACTACCTGGTCATGGAGTACGTGCCCGGGCTCACGCTGAGCGAGCGCCTCAGACAGGGCGACATGGATGCCAGGGAGCTCGCGGGCATCGCGCTCGACATCGCCGAAGGGCTGCACGTCGCCCACACCTCGGGCATCGTGCACCGCGACATCAAGCCCTCGAACGTGCTGCTGTGGCGCTCTCCGCTCGCGAACGGACGCTGGCGCGCGAAGGTCGCCGACTTCGGCATCGCCTACCTGCAGAACACCACCCGCGCCACCGCCCCGGGGCTCGTGATCGGCACGGCCGCCTACCTCGCGCCGGAGCAGGCGCGCGGCGCGGCGGCGACCCCCGCCGCCGACATCTACGCCCTCGGCATCCTGCTCATCGAGGCCATCACCGGGCAGCGTCCGTTCGGCGATGCCTCGGGCATCGGAGCCATCACCGCGCGCCTCATCGACCCGCCCGCGATCCCCGCGTCGTTGCCGGCCCCGTGGCGCGAGCTGCTGCAGGCGATGACCGCGATGCGTCCCGAAGACCGCCCCAGCGCGCTCGAGGTGGCTGTCGCGGCCGCGCGGCTGACCGTGCCGGATGCCATCGCCTACGACACCGCGACGCCCGTGGCCCCGGTCGCTCACCCCGCCCCGATGACGCGGCGCTCGCGCGCGGCCGCAGCTGCAGCCGCAGCGACCGCTCCCCTGCAGATGCCTACCGTGTCTGCGCCCCGGTCGGCGTCGACGGCCGTGTCGGCCCGTAGCACTGACACGACGGTTCCTGAGGTTCCCGGGCTGACCTCGGTCGTTCGCCCCGCTCCCCGGTACCCGCGCCGCGTGTACGCCGCCGCCGCCACGGTCGGGGTGCTGGCGGTGCTGTCGGTGTCGGCGTTCTCCGCCGTGATCGGCGCGAGTATCTCTCAGGACCCCGCCCCGGTCGTGCAGGAGGAACCGGCGCCGGTGGAGCCGCCGGTGGTGTTGACCGAGCCCGAGGTGGTGCCCGAGGAGCCGGCGCCCGTCGCGCCGGTGGAGCCCGCGGCTCCGGCGGCTCCGGTGGAAGAGGCCCCGGCCGTCGTGGCCGAAGAGGTCGAGGCGCCCGCACCTCAGCCGATCGTGGTCACGCCCGTCGACGCCCCGGCGGACAAGCCCGGCCCCGGCAACGGCGGCGGCCCCGCCCACACCAACCCGAACAAGGGGCCGGGCAACGGACCCGGCGCCGACAACCCGAACCGCGGACCCGGCAACAACAACGGGAACGGGAACGGGAACCGCTGACGGCCTACTAGGCTGGAACACGAGGGCCTCTAGCTCAGTCGGTAGAGCATCGGACTTTTAATCCGCGGGTCGTGGGTTCGAGCCCCACGGGGCCCACTTCATTCGCAGGATCGCGCGATCTGACCTCGCCGGAGCGCAGGGCGTCTGCATCGGCGTGCACGGGTGTCTTGACAGGTCACTTCGATTTTGAAAGTGTCTGCCGCATGAGCCTCTTCATCACCTGCCCGGTCGAGAGCGTCCAGCGGTCGACCGACTTCTACACGGCACTCGGCTGGACGCTCAATGCGGACATGTCCGATCACA
>NZ_JANJFJ010000491.1:0-1583 GCF_024626565.1 Microbacterium sp. zg.Y909 | reverse complement strand
CCGGGGGGGCCCGCCCCACCCCGCGACCCCCCCCCCCGATCGGTGAAACGAAACTGGGCGGCCGAGACAGTGGGTAATCCCCACAGTCTCGGCCGCCCGTATTCGTCTCAGCGTCTGGTGGGGCCGGCCGGGGCGAGGTGGGTGGGGTTTGCACGGCCGGCCGATCAGCGGGTGGCGCGAGCGGGACGCCAGACTGAGGGGCATGTCGACCACTGCCGCGACCACCCTCCGCTTACCGCGCGCGCTCGCCGTCTTCTGGATCGTCGCCGCGGCGGCCGGGTGGGTGGTGTCGTTCCTGCTCTACCAGGAGTACATCGGGCAGCTCACCGGCTCCGACCCGCTGTTCTCATGCCAGATCAGCGTGCTGGTCACGTGCGGACCCAACCTGCTGTCACCCGGCGGCAACCTGCTGGGGTTCAGCAACTCGATCATCGGCATGACGCTCTTCCTCGGCCCGGTGTACGCCGGCGTGAGCGCGCTGGCCGCGCCCGACGGACTGCGGGTGTGGTTCTGGCGCGTGTTCACCGTGTTCGTCCTCGGCGGGTTCGCGCTGGTGCACCTCTTCGCGTACCGCAGCATCTTCGAGTACGGGTCCCTCTGCCCGTGGTGCATGGTCGTGTGGCTCGTGACCATTCCGCTCTTCTGGTTCACGCTCGGCTGGGCGCTCCGCGATGGGGTGTGGGGGCGGATGCCGCGCCTCGGCGCCGCCTTGCTGACATGGGCGCCGCTGCTCACGGTGCTGAACTACGCCCTCATCGCGATCGTGGCCCAGGTGCGGCTCGACGTGCTGGGCAGCCTCTGACATCGCCCCGGGGCGGTCCGCATGTCCGAGCAGGCGGCCCCATGGCACCTTCGCCCCTCGCGATGGAGAATGCTGCCGAACGATGCGCTGCCCTCGGCATCCGCCGAAATCGACGTGACAACTCGTGAAAACGACGTACCGACACGGAGAAGATCGTGACCAAGATCAAGCTCGTCTGTCCGCACCTCGTCGCCGCAGCCCTGCTCGTGGTCGGCTTGACCTCGCTGAGCGGCTGCGTCGCCACGCCCGACACCTCCGGTGCCGTGCGCCTCGACGGCGACGAGACCAGCCAGCCCGACGAAAGCGGCGACGCCGTCGACGTCTTCTCGATCACGCTCGGCGACTGCCTGAACACTTCAGGGCTCAGCGACACCACGGAGGTGGAAAGCATCCCTGTCGTGCCGTGCAGCGAGCCGCACGAGGACGAGGTCTACTACGTGTTCGATTCCACCGCATCGGAGTACCCCGGCGAGGATGAACTGAAAACCGAGGCGCGCGAGACCTGCATCGACGAGTTCGCCGACTTCGTGGGCGTCGCGTATGACGAGTCCTCGCTGGACTACTGGCCGATGTACCCCACCGAGCAGTCGTGGGAGCAGGGCGACCGCGAGATCCTCTGCATGGTCTACGACCTCAGCGGCGAAAAAGTGACCGGGAGCCTGGCCGGTTCCGCCCGCTGACATCCCCATCGCCGGATGAGCAGTTGCCCCACGGCGACGAACTGCTCCCTCATCGCGATCGTGGCCCAGCTGCGGCTCGACGTACTCGGCACCTCTGACCC
>NZ_JANJFJ010000490.1:0-1326 GCF_024626565.1 Microbacterium sp. zg.Y909 | reverse complement strand
CCCGATTGGCGCCGACGCGCCGAGTGCTGGCAAGCTGGATGGTCATACCTCTGAACAGCCAATGAATTCCCTATGAAAAAGAGAGATCAACCATGAAGTTCGCCCGCCCCCAGCTCGCCCTCGCCGGCCTCGTCGTGCTCGGCATGACCACGCTGACCGCGTGCTCCGCCGCGTCGCTGCCGGACAACTCGTCGGAGCCCGTTCGCGACGCCGAGAGCGGCCAGGTCACCGAGAGCTCCGAAGCCGTCGACGTCTTCGCGATCCGCGTCGGGGATTGCCTCAACACGTCGGAACTGACCGGCGAGACCGAGCTGGAGAGCGTCCCCGTCGTCCCCTGCGACGAGCCGCACGAGGACGAGGTTTACCACGCCTTCGACGTCGAGGGATCCGAGTACCCCGGCACCGACGCGCTCGCGGCCGAGGCCGACGAGACCTGCATCGCCGAGTTCGGCACCTTCGTCGGCACACCCTGGGAGGAGTCGGCGCTGGAGTACTGGCCGATGTACCCCAGCGAGCAGTCGTGGGCAGGTGGGGACCGCGAGGTCCTCTGCATCGCGTACGACCCCTCGCAACTGGTCACCGGCACGCTCGCCGGCGCCGCACGCTAGTCGCCATCGCCGGAGGGTCGCCACCGCGCGCCCTCCGGCGATCGCCGACGTGATGGCTAGAATCGGTGCAGGCATCCCAGAGAGCAGGAGCATCGGTGGCGGGTAAGGCACAGGCGGCGAAGACCGCGGCGGGGGACACACCGATCGGTCCCACCGGCCGCCCCTATCAGGGCTTCCCGACCCCGCCCAAGCTCAACGGCCACGGTCCGGCACGCATCATCTCGCTGTGCAACCAGAAGGGTGGCGTCGGAAAGACGACGACCACCATCAACCTCGCGGCATCGCTGGCCGAATACGGCCGCCGGGTGCTCGCGGTGGACTTCGACCCCCAGGGCGCGCTGTCGGCGGGTCTCGGCATCGCGACGCACGAGATCCCCACCATCTACGACCTGCTGCTGGACAGCAAGCGCGACCCGCACGAGGTCATCGTGCCCACCGCCGTCGAGGGCCTCGACATCCTCCCCGCCAACATCGACCTTTCGGCGGCGGAGGTGCACCTGGTGAACGAGGTCGCCCGTGAGACGATCCTCGCCCGCGTGCTGCGCAAGGTCGCGGGGGAGTACGACGTCATCCTCATCGACTGTCAGCCGTCGCTCGGTCTGCTGACCGTCAACGCGCTCACGGCGAGCCACGGCGTGCTCATTCCGCTCGAGTGCGAATTCTTCGCCCTGCGCGGCGTCGCCCTGCTCATCGAGACCATCGACAAGGTGCGCGACCG
>NZ_JANJFJ010000489.1:0-2919 GCF_024626565.1 Microbacterium sp. zg.Y909 | reverse complement strand
TCTGCTCGTGGTCCTCGTGCAGGATCAGCAGACGCTCGAGCGCCCGTGACATGACCGGGTTGATCTCGTACTGCTCGCTCATGACGCCGAAGTTCAGGCGCAGGAAGTTGTCGACGAAGCTCAGCGAGTTGTCGGGGTAGAGGAACGCCTGCCCCACGCTCCTCTTGTGCGCGTAGGCGGCGATGACGGGCAGCTTCGCGAGCAGGCGGATGGTGTTGATCTCCACATGCTCGGGGTTGTTCGGGTCGGACTGGTTCTCGTAGTAGGTCGACAGTGCCGCCGTCGCCGACGAGAGCACCGACATGGGGTGCGCCGTGTGCGGCAATGACGAGAAGAACCGCTTGATGTCCTCGTGCAGCAGGGTGTGCCGGCGGATGCGCTCGTCGAACGCACCGAGCTCGTCGGCGGTGGGCAGCTCGCCGTACAGCAGCAGCCAGGCCACCTCGAGGTACGTGCTGTTCTTGGCCAGCTGCTCGATCGGGTAGCCGCGGTAGCGGAGGATCCCCTCATCACCGTCGATGTAGGTGATCGCCGACTTCGTCGCTGCGGTGTTCACGAACCCGTAGTCGAGGGTCGTGTGCCCGGTCTGCTTGGTGAAGGTCGACAGATCGACGCCGGCGGCACCGTCCGTCCCGCGCAGGATGGGCAGTTCTGCCGTGCGCTCCCCGATCGTGACCGTGGCTACGGACTGGGGGGCTTCTGGCTGCTGGGTGCTCGCGTCGCTCACGAAGCCTCCTTGCGGTCGGGGTCGTCGGTGAATACAGCCTAACGGGCTGTCGGGCCTACTCCGTTCCCTGCCAAAGGAAGGGGAGATCCGGTAGAGGAATGCTACGGATGCGTGAGCCGCCGCGCCGCCTCGGCGATGCGCTCATCGGTCGCGGTGAGAGAGAAGCGCACGTGCTCGGGGAAGTGCGGCCCGTAGAAGTGGCCGGGGCCCGCCAGGATGCCATGCTCGGCCAGCCGGCCGAGGCTCTCCCACGCATCGCGGCCCTCCGTGGCCCACAGGTACAGCCCGCCCTCGCTGCGGTCGATGCGGAAACCGGCAGCCTCGAGCGCAGGCTTGAGCACCTCGCGCCGACTCCGGTAGCGCGCCTTCTGGCCCGCGACATGGGCGTCATCGGCGAGAGCCGCCGCCGCGGCGGCCTGCACCGGCGCCGGCAGCATGAGACCCAGGTGCTTACGGGCGGTCAGCAGGCGGGAGACCAGAGCCGGATCACCGGCGAGGAACGCCGCGCGGTAACCGGCGAGGTTCGACTGCTTGCTCAGGGAGTACACCGACAGCACGCCGCCGAGGTCCCCGTCCGTGACGCGCGGGTCGAGGATGCTGGGAACCGGATCGTCGGCCCAACGCCCTTCCCAGCCGAGCTCGGCATAGCACTCGTCGCTTGCTATCACGGCGCCGAGTCGGCGAGCCCGCGCGACCGCGCGGCGAAGCTCGTCGTGGTCGAGCACGCGACCGTCGGGGTTGCCGGGCGAGTTCAGCCACACCAGACGGGTCGCTTCGGGCCATTCGGCAGGGTCGTCGGCCGCCAGCGGCGTCGCGCCCACCAGCCGCGCTCCGACTTCGTAGGTCGGGTAGGCCGCACGCGGGTGCACGACGACGTCGCCGGGTCCGAGGTCGAGCAGCAGCGGCAGCAGCGCCACGAGCTCCTTCGAGCCGACGGTGGGCAGCACGTGATCGGGCCTGAGCGCCGGTACGCCACGCCGACGCTCGAACCAGTGCACGATCGCTTCGCGCAGGAGAGGCGTACCGGCGGTCTGCGGGTAGGCGTGGGCATCGGTGGCTGCCGCCAGCGCTTCCGCGACGGCCGCGGGCGTGGGATCGACCGGAGACCCGATCGAGAGGTCGACGATGCCGCCCGGATGGGATCGCGCTGTGGCCGCATAGGCCGCCACGGCATCCCAGGGGTAGTCGGCGAGGTCGCTGACCCCCACGTCAGGCCTGCGGCGGGAGAGCGGCGATGATCGGGTGATCGTGCTTGATCACTCCCGTCTTCGCGGCACCACCGGGCGAGCCGATGTCCTGGAAGAACTCGACGTTCGCGGTGTAGTAGTCCGCCCACTCGGCGGGCAGGTCGTCTTCGTAGTAGATCGCCTCGACGGGGCAGACCGGTTCACAGGCGCCGCAGTCCACGCATTCATCGGGGTGGATGTACAGCGACCTCTCACCCTCGTAGATGCAGTCGACAGGGCACTCGTCGATGCAGGCGCGGTCCTTGACATCGACGCACGGGAGGGCGATCACATACGTCACTCCCCCAGTGTAGGCGACCTCTTCGCATCCGGGAGGCGTGACAGGTCGGGCCAGGCGACGACGACCGCGACGAGGAGGGGCACGGCGATCGTCCAGACGACACCGGCCGAGAGCATTCCGTCCGTCGGGGCGGGGACGATGACCGAGCCACCGGGGCCGGGACCCGAGAACAGGAGGGTCGCGGCCATCGCGCCGATACCGGCTGCCAGGGCGACCCACCGGTCCCCGGTCAGCAGCCGGACAGCCACCAGCAGCGCGGAGACTCCGACGATGGACAGCACGAGACCGAGCGGGAACCACCCGAGGGCGTAGGAATGAGAGACGGTCCCGGCGACCCCGTACACGAAGCCGGTCACGACGGCGATGATCCACGTCAGCACGCGCGCCCTGGTCGATTCCACCTCAGCAGTCTAGGCGGCCGGGCACGCCGCCAACCCCCGCAGCAGCGCCCGTGGCGCGCGCAGACGCGGCCACAGCGATGCGAGGAACGCTGCGGCCGCGACGACGGCGTCAGGCGTTGGCGTCCTGGCGCTTGAGGCGGGCGGTGTTGCGGGCGCGCTCGTTGCCGTCCAGGTTCACCTTGCGGATGCGCACGATCTCGGGAGTGACCTCGACGCATTCGTCGTCGCGGGCGAACTCGAGGCTCTCCTCGAGCGTCAGCAGCC
>NZ_JANJFJ010000488.1:0-2931 GCF_024626565.1 Microbacterium sp. zg.Y909 | reverse complement strand
TGGCCCGGCCGGCCGGCGCGGCCGACCGCACCGCGCTGCCGATCGCGGGGGATGACGCACAGGCGAAGTCCGAGGCTGCCGCAATCATCAACCGTCTCGGCTTCGATACGGTCGACGCCGGAACGCTCCACGAAAGCTGGCGCTTCGAGCCCGAGACCCCCGCCTACGGGAAGATCTACTTCAGCGACCCGGCGCTGCCCGAGGATCAGATGATGGACGCCGAGCCGGCTCCCACCCCGGCGTCTGAGGTGCGTGAGGCGCTCGACGCCGCGACGCGGGTCGACGTCGCCGCACGGCGGTTCTAGCCGGCCGGCTCAGCCGAACTCGTCGTCCGGGTCGTGGCCGACCACCGCGTTGCCGTCGGCGTCGAGCGACACCACGACGCCCGTCTCGAGTTCCGCGACGGGTCGCCCCTCGAGAAAGGTCAGCGTCCAACGCGGCCGCGGCTGACCCAGCTCGTCGGTGGGCATCGCCCGATCGACGGCGTGGATCTGACCGCGGATGCTGTCGGGCACCGACCGGGGCGGTTCGTCGCCGGAGGTCCAGCGTGTTCCGAGCTGCATGTCAGGCCTCCTGCGGGACGAGCACGATGTCGAGCACCGAGGTGGACTCGGCCTCCTGGTAGGTGATCTCGGCGATGCGTCCCACGGCCTTGAGGTCGCCCTCGGCCTCACGCAGCAGCGCTGCGATGGTGGGGGTGGCGCCCATCGTCACGCGCTCCACGGCGGTCTTCTGCGACGCCTTCGCCTCGGTCTTGGCGCGGCGGATGCCGATCAGCGCCTCGCCGACGGCCGACAGCACCGCGGGGTCGCCCTGGATGCCGAGCGGTTCGGGCCACGCCGCGGTGTGCACCGACCCCTCCTCGAACCACGACCACGCCTCCTCGGTGGCGAAGGCCAGCACGGGGGCGAGCAGTCGCAGCAGCGTCGACAGCGCCAGGCGCAGGGCGAGCGCGGCAGAAGCCTGACCCACGTCGGCCTGGTTGTAGGCGCGCTCCTTGACCAGCTCGAGGTAGTCGTCGCAGAACGTCCAGAAGAACGCCTCGGTGACTTCCAGCGCGCGGGCGTGGTCGTACGCGTCGTAGGCCTTGGTCGCTTCGCGCACGACGCCGTCGAGGGCGGCGAGCATGGAGGCATCCAGCGCGTGGGTCACCTCGGCGCCCTCGGGCACGGGGAACGACAGCACGAACTTCGCCGCGTTGAGCACCTTGATCGCGAGGCGCCGACCGATCTTGACCTGTGTGGGGTTCTGCGGGTCGAACGCCGCGTCGGCGCCCAGGCGGCTGGAGGCGGACCAGTACCGCACGGCATCCGTTCCGTGCTGCGCGAGGATGTCCGCCGGAGTCACGACGTTGCCCTTGGACTTCGACATCTTCTTGCGGTCGGGGTCGACGATGAAGCCGGAGATCGCGGCATCCGACCAGGGGGCGCGGTCGTCCTCGAGGGCGCTGCGCAGCATGGTGGAGAAGAGCCACGTGCGGATGATGTCCTGGCCCTGCGGGCGCATGTCGAACGGGGCCACGAGCTCCCAGAGCTCGGGGTCGCGCTCCCAGCCGCCGGCCAGCTGCGGTGTGAGCGACGACGTCGCCCACGTGTCGAAGATGTCCCGCTCGGCGTCGAAGCCACCCGGCACGCCGCGCTGCTCCTCGGTGTAGCCCGGCGGCACATCGACGGTGGGGTCGACCGGCAGGGCGGCGAGGTCGGGGGTGAGCACGCGGCTGTAGTCCCGCTCGCCGTTCTCGTCGAGGCCGTACCAGACCGGGATCGGCACGCCGAAGAACCGCTGGCGTGAGACCAGCCAGTCGCCGGTGAGGCCGTTGGTCCAGTTCTCGTAGCGCACGCGCATGAAGTCCGGATGCCAGTCCATGCCGGCGCCCAGCGCGATGAGCTTCTCGCGCAGCTGCGGGTCTCGCGCGCCGTTGCGGATGTACCACTGGCGCGTGGAGACGATCTCGAGCGGGCGATCGCCCTTCTCGTAGAACTTCACCGGGTGGGTGAAGGGCTTGGGGTCGCCGATCAGCTCGCCCGACTCGCGCAGCAGCTCGACGATGCGCTTCTTGGCGCTGAACACGGTCTTGCCCGCGAGCTCGGCGTATGCGGCGAGGGCGGCATCCGTCGTGATGACATCCGGTGCGTCGGCGACGACGCGGCCGTCCTTGCCGAGGATGGTGCGGTTGGGAAGGTCGAGCTCGCGCCACCAGATGATGTCGGTCACGTCTCCGAAGGTGCAGATCATGGCGATGCCCGATCCCTTGTCCTTCTGCGCGAGGGGGTGCGCGAGCACCGGCACCTCGACGTCGAAGAGGGGCGTGCGCACCGTCGAGCCGAAGTACGGCTGGTAGCGCTCGTCGTCGGGGTTGGCCACGAGGGCGACGCAGGCAGCCAGCAGCTCGGGACGGGTGGTCTCGATCTCGATGTCGCCGGTGCCGTCGGTGAGGTGGAAGGCGACCCGGTGGTAGGCGGCAGGCTGGTCGCGGTCTTCGAGCTCGGCCTGGGCGATCGCGGAGCGGAAGTCGATGTCCCACAGGGTCGGGGCCATCGCCTGGTAGGCCTCGCCGCGCTCGACGTTGCGCAGGAACGCCAGCTGGCTGGTGCGCACCGTCTCGTCCGAGATGGTGCGGTAGGTCTGGGTCCAGTCCACGCTGAGACCGAGCTGGCGGAACAGCGCCTCGAAGTGCTTCTCGTCCTCGACGGTGAGACGCTCGCACAGCTCGATGAAGTTGCGGCGACTGATGGGCACCTGGTCGGCGGCCTTGCTGCTCTTGTTGTCGCCGCCCTCGAACGGAGGGGTGAAGTCGGGGGTGTAGGGGAGCGACGGGTCGCAGCGGACGCCGTAGTAGTTCTGCACGCGCCGCTCGGTGGGCAGGCCGTTGTCGTCCCAGCCCATGGGGTAGAACACCGTCTTGCCGCGCATGCGCTCGTAGCGCACCTT
>NZ_JANJFJ010000487.1:0-2938 GCF_024626565.1 Microbacterium sp. zg.Y909 | reverse complement strand
TGCTCGCCCGCATCAACGCCGGCGGCACCACGGTGCTGATGGCCACGCACGAGGCCGGGTTCGTGGATCAGATGCAGCGACGTGTCATCGAGCTCAGCGGTGGCGTGATCGTGCGTGACGAGCGGCACGGCGGCTACGGCGACACCTCGGCGATTCCGAGTCTCATGCCGGTCGAGGAGAAGGGCGCGGCTGCCGTTGCCGCACTCACTGCGGTGCTCGAGCTGCAGCGCGAGATCATCGGCACCTCGGCCGCCGACATCGCCGCCTCGGCGCCGGGCTCGACGGTGCACGTGACCGCGGTCACGCAGGCGGTGGCGTCGGTCACGCCGCCCGCCGCGTCCGCCCAGCCTGCGCGCGCCGGTGAGGCGGCATTCCAGGTCAGCGAGAAGGCACCCCCGCGCGCAGCGCCGGATGCCGAACCGGCGGCATCCGCCCTGCCCGCGACCGCCGACGAGCAGGCCGCCCCCGCCGAGCCCGCCCCGCGTACGAACCCGGTGACCATAGAGGTTCCCCCCGTGGAGCTGGACGAGCTCGGCCTCGCGGACCGCCTGGGCCTGGGTGGCCGCTCGGCCGAAGACGAAGTGGGGCCGACCTCGTGAGAATCGGACTGATTCTGGGCGAGGCGCTGTCGGGCCTGCGCCGCAACGTCTCGATGGTGATTTCCGTCGTGCTGGTCACCTTCGTCTCGTTGACCTTCGTCGGCGCCGGCATGCTCATGCAGATGCAGATCGGCAAGATGCAGGATTACTGGGTCGAGCGGGCCCAGGTCGCCGTCTACATGTGCGCCGACAATTCACTCGCCCCCACCTGCGTGGATGGCGTCGCCACCGAGGATCAGGTGGCCATGGTGCAGGAGAAGCTCGACAGTCCCGCGCTGGACCCTCTCATCCGGGACGTGCGCTTCGAGACCCAGGACGAGGCGTACCAGAACGTGATCGATCTGCTCGGCGAGGATTACGCCGGCATCGTCGCCGCCGACCAGTTGAACCAGACGTTCTGGATCAACCTCGTCGACCAGTCGCAGTCGGAGGTCATCATCGAGGCCTTCAGTGGCATGGCCGGCGTGGAAGAGGTCGCCGACCAGCTGCAGTACCTCGACCCGCTCTTCTCCGCCCTGACGGTGGCGACCTACCTGGCTGTCGGCATCGCCGCGCTCATGCTCGTCGCCGCCGTGCTGCTGATCGCCACGACCATTCGCCTCTCGGCATATGCGCGTCGTCGCGAGCTGGGCATCATGCGCCTGGTGGGGGCATCGAACCGGTTCATCCAGACTCCCTTCATCCTCGAGGGCGTGTTCGCCGCCTTCCTCGGCTCTCTGCTGGCCTGCGCGGCGATTCTCGCCGGGGTGCAATTCGGGGTGAACGACTACCTGCGAGGCAGGGTCGAGTTCGTCAACACGTGGGTCAACCTGGGCGATGCGGCGATCGTGCTTCCCGTGATGATCATCATCGGCGTCGTTCTCGCGGCGGTGTCAGCCGGCTTCGCCATCCGCCGGTGGCTGCGCGCGTGACCACCGCTCGGCGTCGGGGCGCGACGCGCACCCGGTATGCTGGTGGGCTGCCGCGCGCCCGTCGCGGCGTACCGGAGGAGTGAGCATGCCCAGGGAACGCGGGGAGAAGGTCATCGCGACCAATCGTCGCGCGCGCCACGACTACGCCATCGAGAAGACGTACGAGGCGGGTCTCGTGCTCACCGGCACCGAGGTCAAGTCACTGCGGCAGGGTCGCGCCAACCTCACCGACGGCTATGCCTACATCGATGGGGGAGAGGCCTTCCTCGACTCGGTGCACATCCCCGAGTACTCGCAGGGGCACTGGACCAACCACGCGTCCAAGCGCACGCGCAAGCTGCTGCTGCACAAGGACGAGATCGTGAAGATCTCCCACGCCGTCTCGGCAGGCGGGTACACGCTGGTGCCGCTGCGGCTGTACTTCTCCGACGGGCGGGCCAAGGTCGAGATCGCCGTGGCGAAGGGCAAGCGCGAGTTCGAGAAGCGTCAGACGATCCGCGAGCGCGAAGACAAGCGTGAGGCCGAGCGCGCGATGCGCTCGCGCAACCGCCTGGGCGACTGAGCTCTCAGCGCGCGGTGAAGCGGGCTTCCACCGCAGCGCTGACGACGATGTCGTCGGGCTGCAGGCGCAGCTGCGGCGACGTCTCGGCATCCCCGGAGAAGGATGCGCGCATCATGCGTGCGCCAGGGCCGGGCCCCGGCTCGCCGGGTGTGGACAGCAGCCCGACGTCTGCCACCTCGAGCGGCGTGAGCGTGCCGCGCCCGAGGGCAGCCGCGTAGGCGGTGGCGCGGTCGACGGCGACGCCGACGGCTTCGGATGCCACATCGCGCTCGACCGCCGCGCGCGTGACGGGCGTCAGTCGCCACTCCACGTTCGTGATCTCCACGTCCTCGCGGTCAGCGACCGCCGTCACCCAGGCCGACAGCGGGGTGGGATCGTCGAAGGTCGCGGTCAGGTCTACAGACGCGTGGTGCACGGGTGCGAGGCGGTGCCCGTCGCCCCACGGGCGCTCGGACCACACCGCCATGCGGTCGCTCGTCCACTCCACCAGACCCTCGACGCCGCGCCGGGCGGCCAGGGCGTCGGTGAGGGGCGCCGCAACGGACTCGAGCCGCGCGACCACCTCGGAGCGGTCGGGTCCCTCGACGGCGACGCGCAGCGTGACGACGGCCTGCTCGGCGGCGACGCGGCGCTCATGCTCTCCGCGGACGGTGATGGTGACGTCGGTCATGGCTGCGACTCTACGCGGCGGACGGCCGGGAGACCGTCCGGGAATGGCGTGGGGGTGGCATCCGTTATAGTCTGTGGTGCCCGGAGCTTCGGCTTTCGGGTTGGCAACTCCACAGCGTGACAGCGGTTCCTTCGAAAGAGGGGTTCACGGGGATGATCGGTTTCGACATCGCCTGAGTCTCTGCGAGAAGCGGGCC
>NZ_JANJFJ010000486.1:0-2940 GCF_024626565.1 Microbacterium sp. zg.Y909 | reverse complement strand
CAGCTGCGCACGGCCGGAGCCGTCTGCCTGCTCGGGCAGATCCAGCGGGGAACGGGAGACGTCCTCGACCACGGCGCGCGCGTCGAGCTCTTCGACCTCGTCGCCGAAGGTGCGCCGCAACTCGGCGCCGATGGCCGCGGTCTCGGCCAGATGCGGTGAGCAGGTGACGTACGCGAGGATGCCGCCCGGACGCAGCGCCTGCACCGCGGCGGTGGCCAGCCCCAGCTGCAGATCGGTGAGCTGCGGGATGTCGGCCGGGCTCTTGCGCCACCGCGCCTCGGGGCGGCGGCGAAGGGCGCCGAGCCCGGTGCAGGGGGCGTCGACGAGCACGCGGTCGTACTGACCGGGGGCCGATGCCGCGCGCTCGCGGCCGTCGACCTCGCTGACGGGGACCTCCAAGGGCACCCCCGCGACGGAGTCCCGCACGAGCCGCGCCCGGATGGCCGACGGTTCGTTGGCCTCCAGCCGTGCTCCGCGCTCGAGCGCCTCGGCCGCCAGGATGGCGGTCTTGCCGCCGGGACCCGCGCAGAGGTCGAGCCAGCGCTCCCCCGCTGCGACCGGGGCAGCCCCGACCAGGGCGAGAGCCGCCAGCTGCGAACCCTCGTCCTGCACGCGGATGCGGCCGCCCGCGCCGGCGATCATGGCATCGGGTGCGCCGCCGCCCAAGCGGAACCCATAGGGCGAGTACGGCGTGCGCTGGGCGTCTGCGGGGATCTCGGCGAGCCCGGGCAATGCCGTCATGGTCACCTGGGGTGAGACGTTGTCGGCGGCCAGCAGGTCTTCGAGCTCGTCGGCGCGTCCCTCGGCGGCCAGCGCCCGGCGGAGCGCCCGGATGACCCACACCGGGTGGGCGTACGTCAGGCCGAGGCGCTCGTCGTCGGAGCGCGCCGCGGCGGTGATGCGCTCCATCCACGTGCCGGGGGTCTCGCGCGAGACGCGCCGCAGCACGGCGTTGACGAACCCCGCGGCCCCCTGCCCGGCGGCCGATCGCGCGAGCGCGACCGATTCGTTGACGGCGGCGTGCGAGGCGACGCGGGTCGACAGCAGCTGATGGACCCCGAGGCGCAGGGCGTCGAGCACCGGGGGGTCGATGTCATCGGGCGAGCGCCCGGCGACCTCGGCGATGATCGCGTCGTAGGTGCCCTGCCGGCGGAGTGTGCCGTAGGTCAGCTCGGTGGCAAGGCCCGCGTCGGCTGAGGTGAGGCCGGCCAGGCGGATCTCGCGCGGCAGCAGCAGGTTGGCGTACGCGTCGGACTCGTGCACGCCCCGCAGGGTCTCGAAGGCCACGCGGCGGGCCAGGGTCGCGTCGCTCATGAGCCGGCAACCGCATCGGTCAGGCGCGCGCCGCGCCACCAGTCCCCGGCATCCATCGCGGGTTTTCCCGCAGGCTGCACGCGGTGAAGCACCACCGCGCCCTCGCCGGTGCCGACCGTCACGTCACGGCCGACCAGCGCGATGCGGCCGGGCTCGAGGCCCGCGGCATCGGCCACGGCGCTCGCCGCCAGGACTTTCAGACGGACTCCCCCGATGGTGGTGTGCGCTCCGGGTTCGGGCGTGGTGCCGCGCACGCGGTCGACGACGCGGCGGGCGGGCAGGCTCCAGTCCAGGGCGCCGTCGGCGAGCGTCAGCTTGCCGGCGTAGGTGGGCTCCCCCACCTGAGGCACGGCGCGAGCGGTGCCCGCGGCGATGTCGTCGACGACGTCGGCGAGCAGGTGCGCTCCGGCATCCGCCAGGTCGCTCAGCACGTCCGCTGCGGTCGCGGTCTCGGGCACCTCGTAGGTGACTTCGCCGTACACGTCGCCGGCGTCGAGCTCTGCCACGAGGCGGAACACGCTGGCCCCGGTCGTGCGGTCACCCGCGATGAGCGCGTGCTGCACCGGCGCTGCTCCTCGCCAGCGCGGCAGCAGCGAGAAGTGCAGGTTGATCCATCCGTGGGGCGGCATCGACAGCAGGGGTTCGCGCACGAGACCGCCGTACGCGACGATCACGCCGAGATCGGGCTGCAACCTCTCGATCGCCTCGGTCGCGGCGGCGTCGAGCCGGTCGGTCTTGATGGTGGGGATGCCGAGCTCTTCGGCGGCCTGCGCCACCGGCGACGGGGTCAGCACGCGCTTTCGGCCCAGCACGGCGTCGGTGCGGGTCACAACCGCGACCAGCTCGTGGCCGGAGGCGGCCAGGGCACGCAGCGAGGGGACGGCGGGTTCGGGGGTACCCGCGAAGACGAGGCGCATGGGGCTCCTTACAGATCCAGATCGGGAACGTCGACCCGCACTCTCAGGGTCGCACGGGTCGGGCCCGGGCGTCCCTTCGCGGGGCGTCGGGCGTGGAGAGCGTCGGCGATGATCGCCGAGCGCAGGCTCTCGGCGACGGCACGGCCGACGCCGTAGTCGAAGCGCACCACCGCACGGGCGCCGTCCTCGGCGCTCACAGGGCCGAGCACGGCGTCGGCGCCGAGTGTCGGCACGTCTTCGCGCAGCGTGTCGAGGCAGGTGCGGACGGCCTGGGTGGACCCGTGGATCGCGGCGACCCGCACCACCGGCGGCATGTGCAGAGGCGCGCGCTCGGCCAGTTCGCTCCGGGCATAGGCGGACTGCGTCCAGGTCGCCAGCGCCCGGGCGACGGCTCCGGTGACGCCGACGAGGTGCACCGGTGCGCCGGGGGCGGCCAGCGCGGCGGCGTTGGACCACCACCGCAGGCACGACTCGCCGATGCGCAGGTCGTCGGCCATCAGCATGCGGTCGCCGTCGAGCAGCACGACGGCGCGGTAGCCGCCGGCGGCGATCGGCTCGGCGCCGCGGGTGGCGATGACGAGCGCCGGCTTGGCATCCACCTGTGTCACCTGATGCACCCCGTCGGCGACGATGACGCGCGTACCGGGGAACGCGCGGCCGAGTTCGTCGGCGGTGCGTTCGCTGCCCGACGAGGCCATGCGCAGCCGCG
>NZ_JANJFJ010000485.1:0-2942 GCF_024626565.1 Microbacterium sp. zg.Y909 | reverse complement strand
TCTGAGCCTCGAGCGCCCACTGCACGCCGACACCCGACGCGAGCAGCTGGGTGCGGGGACCCTCGCCCTCGCCGACCGAGATGCGGTGGATGCCGCGGACGATCCCGTCCACGTCGACGCCCTCGGGCTCCGTCGGCTGCACATACGGCTCGTTGTACACCGTGAGGTAGTACATGACGTTCGGATCCGGGTGGTTCCCGCCGTACATGCGCTCGAGTCCCGTGCGCACGATGTGGGCGATCTCGTAACCGAAGGCCGGGTCGTAGGAGATCGTGGCCGGGTTCGTGGATGCCAGCAGCTGGGAGTGACCGTCGGCATGCTGCAGACCTTCACCAGTGAGCGTGGTGCGGCCGGCGGTCGCGCCGATGATGAACCCGCGGGCCATCTGGTCGCCGGCTGCCCACTGAGCGTCGCCGGTGCGCTGGAAGCCGAACATCGAGTAGAAGATGTACACCGGGATGAGCGGCTCGCCGTGCGTGGAGTACGAGGTACCCACGTTGGTGAACGCCGCCACGGCACCGGCCTCGTTGATGCCGACGTGCAGGATCTGGCCCTGCGGGCTCTCCTTGTACGCCAGCAGCAGCTCGCGGTCGACCGAGGTGTAGTTCTGGCCGTGCGGGTTGTAGATCTTCGCCGTGGGGAAGTAGGCGTCCATACCGAACGTGCGCGCTTCGTCGGGGATGATCGGCACGATGCGGTGACCGAAGTCCTTCGATCGCAGCAGGTCCTTCAGCAGACGCACGAACGCCATAGTGGTGGCGATCTCCTGAGTACCGGAGCCCTTCTTCGGCAGGGCGTAGGCCTTGTCGTCGGGAAGGGGGAGCGGCACGTGCGTCGTGCGACGCTCAGGCAGGAATCCACCGAGGTTTCGACGACGCTCGACCATGTACTTGATCGTGTCGTCCTCCATACCGGGGTGGTAGTACGGCGGCAGGTACGGGTTCTCTTCGAGCTGCGCGTCGGTGATCGGGATGCGCATCGAGTCGCGGAAGTGCTTGAGGTCCTCGAGCGTCATCTTCTTCATCTGGTGGGTCGCGTTGCGTCCCTCGAAGTGGTGACCGAGACCGTAGCCCTTGATGGTCTTCGCGAGGATGACCGTCGGCTGACCCTTGTGAGCCTTGGCGGTCTTGTAGGCCGCGTAGACCTTCTGGTAGTCCAGCCCGCCGCGGCGGAGCTTGCCCCAGATGTCGTCGTCGGACCAGTCCTCGACCATCTTGGCCGTGCGCTCGTCGCGACCGAAGAAGTGGTCGCGGATGAACTTGCCGTCCTCGGCGCGGTAGGTCTGGAAGTCCCCGTCGGGGGTGGTGTTCATGAGGCGCACGAGGGCGCCGTCGTCGTCCTGCTGCAGCAGCTCGTCCCAGCCACGACCCCAGACGACCTTGATGACGTTCCAGCCGGCACCGCGGAAGAAGCTCTCCAGTTCCTGGATGATCTTGCCGTTGCCGCGCACCGGGCCGTCGAGGCGCTGGAGGTTGCAGTTGATGACGAAGGTGAGGTTGTCGAGTCCCTCGTTGGCTGCCACCTGCAGCTGACCGCGGCTCTCGACCTCGTCCATCTCGCCGTCACCGAGGAAGGCCCAGACGTGCGAGTCCGAGAGGTCCTTGATGCCGCGGTTGGTGAGGTACTTGTTGGTCATCGCCTGGTAGATCGCGTTGATGGGGCCGAGGCCCATCGACACGGTCGGGAACTGCCAGTAGTCCGGCATGAGCCGCGGGTGAGGGTACGACGGCAGTCCGTTGGGCGCTTTCGAAGCCTCCTGGCGGAACCCGTCGAGCTGCTCGGTGCTGAGGCGGCCTTCGAGGAAGGATCGCGCGTAGATGCCGGGGGAGGCGTGACCCTGGATGAAGATCTGGTCGCCACCGGACGGGTCGTCAAGGCCGCGGAAGAAGTGGTTGAAGCCGACTTCGTACAGCGACGCCGACGAGGCGTAGGTGGAGATGTGGCCGCCGACGCCGATACCGGGGCGCTGCGCGCGGTGCACCGTGATGGCGGCGTTCCAGCGGATCCACCGGCGGTAGCGGCGTTCGAGCTCCTCGTCACCGGGGAACTCGGGTTCGTTCTCGGGCGCGATGGTGTTGATGTAGTCCGTGGTCGGCACCTGCGGCACGTTCAGCTGCAGCTCGTGCGACTTCTGCAGCAGGCTGAGCATGATCTCGCGGCCGCGGCCGGAGCCCTTGGCATCGACGAGCTGCGAGAGCGACTCCTGCCACTCGGAGGTCTCCTCCGGGTCGCTATCGAGGGCCTCCTGCGAGTACGGATCCTGATCGTTGACAGTCACGGAAGACCTTTCTCGTATGGCAGATCGTGCCAGGTATTCGTGGCGCGGATCGCGCGGACGTTGTCCGCACCGCACAAAGCGCCATCGTTCAGCCTACCCACTCAGCGCGCCGCGGTCGCGGGCCTGAGTGGTGCAGTCCGCAATGGTTTTCGCCCGCTGCGGCCGCATCGTGGCCGGTACCAGGATCGAACTGGTGACCTTCTCCGTGTAAAGGAGCTGCGCTACCGCTGCGCCAACCGGCCACCAGCCATCCTAGGCCTCTGTGGGAGCGTCGCTCGGGCGGTAGGTTGAAGGGGTGAACGCCAGCCCCGCCGACCAGCGCCGACTCCTCGACCTCACCGAACTCGATGCCAGGATCGCTCAGGCCGATCGGCTGCGCCAGAACCCCCCGCAGGGAGTCCGGGTGAAGGAGCTGCTCGCGCAGCGCCAGGCCTATTCGCAGGAGCTGTCGCGGCTGCTGGGCGCCCGTGACGACGCCCGCACCGAACTGGCACGCATCGAGTCGGACGTCGCCGTCGTGCAGGCGCGCAGCGACCGGGATGCCGGCCGACTGGCATCCAGCGCCAACGCCAAGGAGGCGCAGGGCCTCGAAAGCGAGATCGCGTCGCTTGCCAAGCGCAAGAGCGCCCTCGAAGACGCGGAGCTCGAGGTGATGGAGCGCCTG
>NZ_JANJFJ010000059.1:0-17907 GCF_024626565.1 Microbacterium sp. zg.Y909 | reverse complement strand
TCGGCTCCCAGCAGCGGCCGCATCGCCTGTTCGGTGGCGGTCAGCTCGCTGTCGCTGAGGGGGCCGCCGTCGTCGGCGGAGATGTAGTACTGCCTGCCCTCTGTGGCGATGGCCAGCAGGTACTGCGTCTGCCCCAGGCCGTTGCCGAACGCGACGGCATCCGCCCACTCCTGGCGGTCCGAGGGATTGGTGAACTCGTCCACGAGGACGACGAAGAGGTCGACCCCGGTCGCGTCGTAGAGTCCGTCGAGGCGGTCCTCCACCTCGGACGTCTCGCCACCGGTGAGCACGTCGGCCTGGTCGAGCAGGCGCGACGCCCCCAGCTGCACAGGGTCGGTGGCCGCCGCGCTGAGCGTCGTGGCGGACAGGAGCACGGCAGCAACGGCCGTGATAATCATGGCCCAGCGCCTGCGCATCGCGTCCCCTTCCGAGGCGCGACGAAGCACCTCGTTTCGAGTCTATGCATCCGGCCCCCCGCCCGTGGTAGTCCGGCGGCTGGGAGATGACGATGAAGCGGGGTGCGCCACCGGCGGCGGGTCGCCCATGGCGCCGTGGGCGCCGCGGGTACGCTCGGGCCCTCGGAGGACACATGGACCACGACCGATACGGCAGCGACGTGCTCGCGTCGGGCTGGCGCAACGCCGGACGACGCGAGATTCCGAACGTGCCGGCGGCACGCGACCTCGTCGTCGAGGTGGCCGGCGACGGCTTCTGCGGCGCCGTCACCGGCGTGCAGGCGGGACTGGTCGAGCTCGAGGACCGCGTCGGCCGGCGCCGGCAGTTCCCGCTGGGCGGCGGCTTCCTGATCGACGGCGACCCCGTGCGCCTCGTCGTGCCGACGGCCGGGCCGAAACCGCGCATGCGCACCGCTTCCGGGTCGTTCGCCGCCCCGCAGGAGCGCGCCCGGGTCGCGCGCGCCAGCCGCATCCTCGTCGAGGGTCGCCACGACGCCGAGCTCGTGGAGAAGGTCTGGGGAGCGGACCTGCGCGTCGAAGGGGTGGTCGTGGAGTACCTCGAGGGCATCGATCTGCTCGAAGAGACGCTGCGCGACGAGCCGCCGGGACCCGGTCGCCGGTACGGCGTGCTCGTGGACCACCTCGTGCCCGGCTCGAAAGAGCAGCGCATCGCGGATGCCGTCGCGCGCGGCCCGCACGGTGCGCACGTGCTGGTGGTCGGGCACCCCCACGTGGACGTCTGGGAGTGCGTGCTGCCGCGCGCCGTCGGCATCCCGGCGTGGCCGACGGTTCCCCGCGGCACCGACTGGAAGACCGGGGTGTGCCGGGCCCTCGGATGGCCCGCGGAGGAGCAGGCCGACACCGCGAGGGCGTGGCAGCGGATTCTCGGGAGCGTCCACACCTTCCGCGACCTCGACCCGAGTCTGCTCGGACCGGTGGAGCGGCTCATCGACTTCGTCACCCAGGACGACTGATCCGTCGCGGGGCCCTCCGGTCGACACCGGTAGCCTTGTCCCATGCCGGACCCTGAGCCCGACGCGGACCCGACCGCCGATTCCGAAGCCCCGTTCCGAAAGCGCACGGTGTCGTTCGTGCGCCGCAGCGGACGCATGTCCGAGGCGCAGGAGCGCGCCTGGCGCGAGCTGGCCCCCTTCTACGCGCTGCCGCTGGAGCGTGACGGGGCGACGACGAGCGTGAGAGCCGGGTCCAAGGTCGACCCGGCAGAGGTGTTCGGGCGCTCCGCCCCGCTGGTCGTCGAGATCGGCTCCGGTCAGGGGCACGCGATCGTGCACGCGGCAGCGGCGCACCCCGAGGTGGACTTCCTGGCAGTCGAGGTGTTCAAGGCGGGCCTTGCCCGCACCATGCTCGACGCCGGCCGCCAGGGCCTGCGCAACCTGCGCGTCGTCGATGCCAACGCCCCCGAAGTGCTCGAGCACCTGCTGCCCGAAGCGTCGGTGCAGGAGCTCTGGGTGTTCTTTCCCGACCCGTGGCACAAGAAGAAGCACACCAAGCGCCGACTGGTCGTGCCGCCCTTCACCGCGCTCGCCGCCCGCGTGCTGCGCGACGGCGGCCTGCTGCGACTCGCGACCGACTGGGAGGACTACGCGCTGCAGATGCGCGAGGTCATGGAAGGCGCCGCCGACTTCGAGCCCGCGTTCGCCGGCACGTGGGCCCCGCGGTTCGAGGGGCGCGTCGTGACCGCATTCGAGCGCAAGGGCGCCGCGAAGGGCCGCGAGATCCGCGATCTGGTCTACCGGCGGAAGGCGCGCGCGTGAAGACGGTCGTCCCGGCCACCAGGCCGTTCGTCTCCCTCGCCACCGTGCCCGCGCTGCTGGTGTGTCTGGCCGCTCCCGCGTTCTTCGTGCTGCTGCAGCCCCTGCTCGGGTGGGCGCTGCTCATCGCAGGGCTCGTGGTGGCAGCTCTCGTGGAACGGCGTGGCGGGCGCGATGCCGTGCCCGTGGCATCCGACACCCGTCCGCCGAGCCTCGTGCGTGATCTGTCGCTCATCGCGGTCGGCATGGTCATCGTCAGCCTCATCGATCTGAAGGCGGAACTCGACAACGCCGCGATGGTGCGGTTCACGCTCGCCCTCGGCGGCGCCGTGGTCGTGCCGTACGTCCTCTCGCGCTGGGTCTACCGCGACCGCGCGATCTCGTTCCCGTGGCGCGGGGGAGGGCGGTGGACGACCTTCCAGTGGGTGTGGCTTGTGCTCGTGCTGGTGCTCGGCTGGCTGATCCTGCCGTTTTACTTCATCACCTCGGGCGTCTACATGAACTGGCCAGTGGTGGACACCCCCGACCTCATCGCGCGCCTGTTCGTCGGCGTCGGGGCCGTCGGCATCTGGGACGAGCTGTTCTTCATCTGCACCGTGTTCGCCCTGCTGCGCCGGCACTTCGCCGATCTGTCGGCGAACCTGCTGCAGGCGATCGTGTTCGTGTCGTTCCTGTGGGAGCTCGGCTACCGCGAATGGGGGCCGGCGCTGACGATCCCGTTCGCGCTTCTGCAGGGCTACATCTTCCTGCGCACGCGCTCGCTCGCCTACGTCGTGACGGTGCACCTGCTCTTCGACGCGGTGGTGTTCGCCGTGCTCGTGCACGCCCACAACCCGGGGCTGCTCGACGCGATCTTCTTCGTCTCCCCCTGACGGCCGCTGCGGCCCGTAGCCCGGAGCGCGGCGGTAGCATCGGTGGCGGATCCCGACCGGATCCCCGGACGACGGTTCAGTACCCGGTGAGCGACAAGACTGGCCAGGAGGCTGTGTCATGTCGTGGATCGTTCTCGTCGTGTCGGGAGTTCTCGAAGCCGTCTGGGCGACCGCCCTGGGCAAATCCGAGGGCTTCACCAAGCTGTGGCCATCGGTGGTCTTCGGCGTCGCGCTCGTGATGAGCATGGGCGGCCTCGCGTACGCGATGCGCGAGATCTCGACCGGCACCGCGTATGCCGTGTGGGTGGGCATCGGTGCGTCGATCACCGTCGTCTATGCGATGATCACCGGGGATGAGGACTTCTCGCTCGTGAAGTTCCTGCTCATCCTGGGCCTGGTCGGCTGCATCGTCGGGCTGAAGCTGGTCAGCCCCGAGTGAGGGGCGGCGGATGCCGGCATCCTTCACGTTCAACCCGAGGGTGAGTCGTTCTGCGCGGCGCCCCCTTGACCCGGCGGGGGATCGGAGTAGCTTCGGTCCTGCGAGAAGAAAACGGATACGTGGAAACCGAGAGGTGACCGGATACGGAAACCGACACACGCAACTGATCGCCCCGGAGCTTAGGCTCCGGGGCGTTCTGCGTTGTCGGGAGGGCCGTCTGGCCAGTGATAGTCTCGTTCGGTACGCCTCCGTAGCTCAGTGGATAGAGCGCCGGTTTCCGGTACCGTAGGTCGCAGGTTCGACTCCTGTCGGGGGCACCACTACGGGTTGTACGCGGATCGGGTAATGACTCGTACGCGGAACTTCCAAGAACAAAGAAACGCCGCCTGGATCCAGGCGGCGTTTCGCGTTTCGTAGTGCTTCTGGCGTGTGGGATGTGCGGATGAGGCCCTCAGACGCGCGGATGGCTCGACGTGGGCGCCGGCGCCCGTTTTCGGGGATGCTGGCGCCGACCTTCGAGCCGGCGTTCCGTCGTGAGGTAGCTGGTGGGGCTACGTGCGTATGGGTCCGACGGCGAGGATCCACCGCGCTGGACAGCGGCGTTCTCTCATGAAGGAGCGGGGCGCGTCCTTCGCGGTCGTATCCCGGATAAGACCCGCCCGCACCCTGCCTAGTCGCTGGTGATGAGGCGAGCGCGCGGTCCCCGCATGGCTCCACGTCAAGTTCCAGCGCTGGGGGTGACGCTGCTGGCGTTTGCCTGCTTCAGCCGTCGCCAGGCCAGCCAGGGTCAGTGGCGCGGGGTGTGTGGGGCGAATGGTCTACCGAAGCGGGCTGGACACAGCCCTCAAGCAGGTTCTATGGTTAATTCAGTCCTAAACAAAGGAGTGAATATGGTCGGGCATAGGAGCCAGCCGGACGTCAACCGGACCGCCATCCTGGCTCACCTCGGTGGCCAGGGGCCCGCGTCCCGAGCCGACCTGGCGCGTGCGCTCGACGTTTCGCCCGCGCTGGTGACGCAACTCACTCGCGACCTGCTCTCCGAGGGGCTCATCGAAGAGCGCGAAGCCGCGAGTAGCGGCGGACGCCCGGCTCGAATGCTGGGACTGGTGTCCCATGATCTTGCAGCTATCGGCGTTAAAGTCGCTCCGGACCACGTGGCCTTCGTGGAGGTCAGCATCGACGGGCGAGTGCTCCGCACCGAAACGGAGGCGTTCGAGGCGATCTCCCCGCTTGCCACGTCTACGCTCATCGCGTTGCTACGGGACTTCATCGGGTCTGGAGCAACCGGTCGGATTCTCGGCGTTGGCGTGGGCCTGCCGGGGACAGTGGCCGAGCAGGGTATCGGAGTCGTGGACTCCACCCAACTGGGCTGGGCGCAGGTGCCGCTCGGTGACCTGCTTCGGCGTGCACTGCAACTCCCGGTCGTAGTGGAGAACAACGTCAACGCGCTCAGCGTTGCCGAGCAACTCTTTGGACGCAGCCGTGAGTTCGGGAGCGCGCTCGTGGTCACGGTTGGCAACGGCGTGGGTGCGGGGCTGGTATCTGACGGCGTTGTCTTGCGCGGGCGTGCCGGCGGCGCAGGTGACCTGGGTCACATTCCCGTACGAGAAAACGGCCCGTTATGCCAGTGCGGCAACCGCGGATGCCTCGAGGCGCTCATCGGCCAGGCCGCGTTGATCAATGATGCTCGTTCCATTCGGCTGATCGGCGAAGGCGAAGGCATCGACGCGTTGCGTGCTCTCGCCGATGGAGGCAACGACGAGGCGCGCGAGATCTTCGCGCACGCGGGCCACGAACTTGGTCGCGCCGTCGCGGGCGCCGTGAACCTGTTCGACCCGGCCGTGGTCATCGTGCTCGGGGAGGGCGTTGAAGCGTGGACGCACTGGTCGGCGTCTTTCGATGCGGCGCTGCGCGCCGCGCTCGTGCCCGGCAAGCGGGGGATCCCGGTCGAGGTGGAGCGGTGGCAGGACGACAGCTGGGCACAGGGCGCTGCCGCACTCGTGCTCGCCACGCCGTTCGATGCCCAGGGGGTCTCGGGTGACCAAGGTCGCCTTGTCCGCGAACGTCTCATCGCGGCTGTCGAGGAGCAGTCGTGACAGCGACGCTCTCACCCCCCGTCAGTCGGCAGCAAACGACCCGTTCGGCCGCGCGCAAGCGAAGTCCCCGTGGCCCGCGCCTGAAGTATGCGCTGACCGTCGCTGTGTTCCTGTTGCCAAGCCTCGTGCCGCTCGTGGCATTCGTCATCGCCCCGATGATCGCGGCCGCGTGGACCAGCCTGCACTCCTGGAACCTGATCGGGCCTATGAAGTGGGTCGGGCTTGACAACTACGCCTACCTGCTCGCCGACGAGGCTACGCGGCAGGCGTTCGTCCACACCCTTACCTACATCCTTGGGTACCTCCCCATCGTTTACGTGGGAGGTCTCGCGCTCGCCCTGGCGCTGAACACGAATCTTCGCGGGCGCGCCCTCCTCCGCGGTGCTTACTTCCTCCCCGTCATCACCAGTTGGGTCGTGGTGGCGCTCGTGTGGCGTTGGCTCCTCAGCCCCGGAAACGGGGTCGTGAACACCGCCCTGGGCTGGCTCGGGATCGTGGGGCCTGGCTGGTGGGCCGACCCCGCGTGGTCTATGCCCTCGATCATCCTCGCCTCCGCGTGGAAGGACCTCGGTTTCGTGATGGTGATCCTTCTCGCAGGGCTGCAGTCCATCAACCCCGACCTGTATGAAGCCGCCGCCTTGGATGGTGCCGGCCGGTGGCGACGGCTTTTCAGCGTCACGCTGCCGATGCTCTCACCCTCGACCTTCTTCGTCATCGTGCTGTCACTCATCAACGGCTTCCAGGTGTTCGACCAGGTCTACGTGATGACGGGGGGAGGGCCTAACAACTCCAGTCAGGTGCTCGTTCAGCAGGTGTACGACCTGACGTTCCGATACGGGCAGGCCGGCATGGCCTCTGCCCTGTCGTTGCTCCTGTTCCTGGTGATCATGCTCGTCACGCTCGTTCAGTTCTACGGGCAGAAGAAATGGGTGACCTATGACTGACCGGCTGCGGCGAACGGCCCTCTACGTCGTGCTGACCGTCGGCGCGCTCATCATGATCTTCCCGTTCGTCTGGACGATTGGGACGTCGATCACGCCCGGCGCGACGCTCACGACCACTCCGCAACTCGTCCCGGACAACCCTTCGATCTCCCCGTATCTCGAGCTCTTCAGCCGAGTGCCGTTCGGGCGCATCGTGATCAACTCGCTCATCGTCGCCGTCGCCGCGACGCTCCTGCAGTTGGTCACCAGTGCTTTGGCTGCGTACGTCTTCGCGCGTATGCCGTTCCCTGGCAGGGGCGCCATCTTCGTCGTCTACCTGGCGACGATGATGATCCCGTTTCAGGTGCTCATCGTCCCGCTGTTCGCGGAGATGAAGGCCCTTGGGCTGGTCAACACCTATGCCGGCGCGATCCTGCCGATGGTCGCATCCGCGTTCGGCGTGTTTCTGCTCCGCCAGGCGATGGTCAGTGTGCCTTATGACCTTGACCAGGCGGCGACCCTCGACGGTGCGGGCCACTTCCGGATCTTCTTCCAGATCATTCTCCCGCTCGTGCGGCCGGCGCTCGCCACGCTCACCGTTTTCGCGTTCCTCAACACGTGGAACAGCTTCCTGTGGCCGCTGATCATTCTCCGCGACCCGCTCATGCAGACCCTGCCCGTGGCGCTGACGAGCCTGCAGGGCCAGTACTCCACGCAGTGGGATGTCCTCATGGCGGGGTCGGTCATCAGCATCATCCCCATGTTTGCGCTTTACGTCTTCGCCCAGAAGTACATCGTTCAGGGCGTCGCGGGGACCGGTCTCAAATGACCGGCAACCACCCCTTCAGCACCACCCGAATAGAGTCAAAGGAGATCGCTTTCAGATGAACAGCAGGCTTATCGCGACCGGCACCGTTGCCGTCGTCGCCCTTATCGGCGCCACCGGGTGCTCGGCGGCCTCGCCCACGCAGTCCGCCGCCGAAGGTGACGAGAAGGTCACCGTCACCTACGCAAACTTCACCTCGAACGGTGGCAACGAAGAGAACCTTCAGACCATCGTCGAGGCCTTCGAGGAAGAAAACCCCGGCATCACCGTCGAGGTCACGACGACGGACTACGCGAACTACTTCACGCAGCTGCAGACGGACCTCTCTGCCGGCACACAGGCTGATGTCTTCGACGTGGACGCCGGCACCTTCGCGAACATCCAGGCATCCGGGGTGCTCGCACCGCTGGAGGGGGTGGACACGTCGGCATACCGCCAGGGAGTCTTGGACACCTACGCGGTCGGCGGCGCGCAGTACGGTCTACCGACCTCATTCTCAAACGTCGTTCTCTTCTACAACAAGGAACTGTTCGACGCGGCCGGCCTCGACTACCCGACGGCAGAGTGGACCTGGGAAGACGAGCGCGCCGCGGCGGAGAAACTCACCGACGCGGGCAACGGCGTGTGGGGCGACTACCAGCCGATCTCGTTCCACGAGTACTACAAGACCGTGCAGCAAGCAGGCGGGTCGTTCCTCACCGAGGACAACAGCGCGACCGCGTTCGACTCCGCCGCCGGTCGCAGCGCCGCAGAATGGCTCGCAGGGAAGTCCGGAACCGTCATGCCGTCGGCGGCCGACGGCGCGGGCACCGCGGACTTCGACACCAACCTGTTCAAAGACGGCAAGCTCGCGATGTGGCACACCGGGATCTGGATGATCGGCCTCGTTGGAGATCTTCCGTTCGAATGGGACATCGCCGTCGAGCCTGGTGACGCGCAGAAGGCGAGCGCCACGTTCTCCAACGCTGTGGTCGTCTCCGCCGACGCCGAGCACCAGGAGGCCGCTCAGAAGTGGGCGCAGTTCCTGACGTCCTCGGAGACTATGGTCGACGTGCGTCTCGAGGCAGGCTGGGAACTGCCAGCCGTCAGCGATGAAGCGCTCCTCGCGCCCTACCTCGATCAGACCCCGCCCGCCAACCGCATCGCGGTCTTCGACTCGCTCGACAGCGTCGCGGTGGCTCCCGAACTCGGTGCCAACGCAACCCAGATCCAGGACGTCGTGAACAACGCCCTCGGTGAGATCGCCGCGGGCCGCGCCACCGTCGATGAAGCGATCTCCGCTCTGGCGGCAGACGTCGACAACCTCCTGCCGTAACCCCCCACGCGCACGCGTCCGCGGCGACTGCCCAGCGGCGTCGCCGCGGACGCTGCCACGAAGACAAGGAAACAAGTGCCCGTCACGACCGTCGACGAGCGGACCCTCGCTCAGCACAGCATCCGGCTGATTCTCGCCCAGCAGACCCCCGAGGGCGCATACCCGGCCAGCCCGACTTTCTCGGCCTACCGCGGATACTCCTGGTTCCGTGACGGCGCCTTCATCGCCGACGCCGCGTCTGCTGCCGGGTACGCGACATCCGCGTCACGATTCTTCGACTGGTGTGCGTCCGTGCTCACCGACCGAGCCGAACACATCCAGTGGATCGTTTCGGAGTCGGACGCCGGACGTCCGCCGGCACCGCAACTCATGCTTCCCGCCCGCTTCACGTTCGCAGGCGGGGACGGCACAGACGAGTGGTGGGACTTCCAGCTGGACGGATACGGCACCTGGTTGTGGGCAGCGACTATGCATGCGCAGCGCCACGGCGAGAGTCTCGAGCGCTGGCGCACTGCGGTGGAACTCACTGTCGACTACCTCGTCGCGTCCTGGCAGCGCCCCTGCTACGACTGGTGGGAGGAGCACCAGGACCACGTCCATGTGTCGACCCTCGCCTGCATCGGAGCGGGTCTGGACGCCGTCGCCGCGTTCCTCGATGACGACCGGCGAGAGCGCGTGACCGCAGCCGTCGACGGCATCCGAGCGGTGATCGCGGAACGTGGCCTCACCGACGGGCACCTGGCGAAATGGCTGGGCAGCACCGCCGTCGATGGCAGCCTTGCCGCAGTACTCGCGCCGCTCGGTTTCATCCCCGCCGACAGCGCGCTGGGGCGTCAGACCCTCGACACCCTCGACGCACACCTCGACGTCGACGGCGGTGTGCATCGCTATCTCGGCGACACGTTCTTCGGCGGCGGGCAGTGGCCTCTTCTGAGTTGCTTCCTCGGCCTAGCGCATCTCGCCGCCGGCGACCGTGCCGCCGCCGAGAGGCTCTACGAATGGGCCCTAGCGGCCGCCACCCCCGACGGCGACCTGCCGGAGCAGGCAGGGTCGCACCTCATCGCCCCCGGCATGCGACAGCACTGGATCGACAAGTGGGGGACGGTCGCAACACCCCTCCTCTGGAGTCACGCCATGGTTCTCCGCCTCGGACTCGAGCTCGGGCGACTCACCCCCGACGACCTCTCCGCAACGACACCCGCCCGCACCCCGCAGAAGGACTCAGAATGATCCGCCACCGCCCCGCCGGCTCTGGCCACCCCTACTCGGTCGACACCGAACAGCGCTGGCCTGTCATCCCCGAGGCCGAGCACACCGCGCGACTGGGAGTGCGCGCGGACTCCTCCGTGGAAGCAGTCACCTGCACGCTCACCTTCACCCCCGACGCGGGCACCCCCGCAGAGGTTAGCGAGCTCGTCTTGGAGCGCGTCTCGACGAGCTCGCGCGGGAGGACCACCGATGGAGGGCACCTCGCGTCGGCCGCTAGCCGCATCGCGCGTTCGGCCGGAGGCTGGCAGGTGACCACGCCCACCCTGCGCGGCGATGGCCTCTACAGTTACCGGTTCACCGGCGTGCACCCCGACGGTCGCACTGAGCGCACTCGTCCGTTCGAGTTCCGAGCGGCGCGTTGGCAGGCTGCGCCCGAGGCAGTCGCGGAATTCGGCAGCGCGCGTGTCATCCCCGGCTCGGTTCAGCACCTGCACGACGGCATCCGCCCCTGGCGCGTCCGTTTCGCGCTGCCGCTTATGCCTGGAGAACGCATCACGGGCCTTGGGGAGCGTTTCGACGCCCTCGACCACACCGGCACCGAACTGGACTCCGTCGTCTTCGAGCAATACAAGAGCCAAGGAGCTGAGAGGAAGACCTATCTCCCCATGCCGTTCGCCCACGTGTTGGGCGGGGACGGCTGGGGCTTCCACGTCGACACATCGCGCCGGGTGTGGTTCGACCTCGGCGCCAGCGACCCGTCTCGACTTGAAATCGAGGCGGAAATGGGCGAAGACGGTCGACTGGACGTGCGTTTGTTCGACGGCACGCCCGTAGAGGTTCTTGGTGGGTTCCTGGACGGCGTGGGTCGGGCCACTGAGCTCCCGGATTGGGTCTTCCGCCTGTGGGCCAGCGGCAACGAATGGAACACCCAGGCTGAAGTGATGCGCCAGATGGACCTCCACGAGGAGCACGGGATCCCCGTGGGCTCCGTTGTCATCGAAGCGTGGAGCGACGAATCCACCTTCACCGCATTCCGCGACGCCCAGTACGACGTGACACCCGACGGTGCGCCCCACCGCCTCGAGGACTTCACCTTCCCCCGGGACGGCGCATGGCCCAACCCGAAGGGCATGGCCGACGAGCTGCACCGTCGCAACATTCGCCTGCACCTGTGGCAGATCCCACTGCAGAAGATGCGCCCTCACCCCCAGGGGCAGGCCGCTGCAGACGCGCGCGCCGCGATAGCGGCCGACGTGCTGATCCGTGAGCCCGGAGCCGATGGGAAGCTGCGCCCCTATCGCAACCGCGGTTGGTGGTTCCCGCTCGCGCTCATGCCAGACCTCACCGACCCCAGGGCCGCCGATTGGTGGACCGAGAAGCGGCGGTACCTCGTCGAGGACATCGGCGTCGATGGGTTCAAGACCGACGGCGGTGAGCACGCCTGGGGCGCCGAGCTGGTCTACCTCGATGGGCGCCGGGGCGACGAGAAGAACAACACGTTCCCCGTCGCATATGCCGATGCATTTGGTCGCCTGCTCACATCGGCGGGCAAGGCACCCGTCACATTCAGCCGCGCCGGTTTCTCCGGCTCGCAGCAGCACGGCGCATTCTGGGCCGGCGACGAGAATTCCACCTGGGAAGCCTTCCGCTGGTCGATCAACGCTGGCCTTTCCGCCGCCTCGTGCGGGATCGTCTACTGGGGGTGGGACATCGCAGGCTTCTCCGGCGAAATCCCGAGCGCGGAGTTGTACGTCCGAGCCATGCAGGCGTCAGCCTTCGTGCCGATCATGCAGTACCACTCCGAGTTCAACCACCACCGCACCCCGTCGCGCGACCGCACGCCCTGGAACATCGCCGACCGCACCGGGGACCCGCGTGTCCTCGAGATCAGTCGTCGGTACGTGGCCATCCGCGAAAGACTCGTTCCCTACCTCGCTGAGCAGGCTCGCGTCACCATCGACACAGACCGCCCACTCATGCGGCCGCTCTTCTTCGAAGAGCCTGCCCTCCTTGGCGACCCGCAGATCGAGGGCGCGGCAGCCGTCTGGATGCTGGGCGACGATCTCGTCGTTGCCCCTGTTCTGGAGGAGGGAGTCACCGAGCGGACCGTCCGGCTGCCAGCGGGTGACTGGGTCGACGTCTGGAGCGGCAGTAGCGTGCAGGGCGGTCAAACGGTCAAGGCCGCCGCGCCGCTTGACCGCATCCCGCTCTGGGCTCGCGCTGGCGCCGCCGTACTCGACGCATTCGCAGGCGAGTAGGCGAGCCTCTCCGCTCAGCCGGGTGACATTCGGCTGAGCGGCAGTCGCTGATCCGGCCCTGCGACGTCCTGGTTGAGCCTGTTGATGCCGCCGTCCGCTGTGGTCCGCTCACGCCTCGGCCGTTGCGTCGGGCCGCGCGTGGCTTCCTTCGGCTCCGAGATCCTGGCCTGCCCGCCGATTGCCGGCGGGCAGGCCGATGAACTGGTTTCGGGTGGGAGTCGCCCCGCACGACCTCTACCGCGAACTCTCCTCAGCAGCGCGCCACACCTCGTAAACATCCAGCTCGAGGGGCGCGCACAGGCGTCGCAGATCCCCAACGCGAACGTCGATCGTGCCGTAGAGGATGCGTGTGACGTGTGGGCGTGACATGCCCGACATGCCAGCGAGGTCGTCGAAGGTGAGGCCCGCCTTGTCTTTCGCGCACTTCAACGTGTCACCGATCGCGCGTGCGACACGGCGGTCGTCGTCAGTCATCTTGTCCTTATCCAAAGCTCATCCCTGCTCCTCATTGCGCGTGTGCTCCATATGGAGACTCTACTTTCGATCTGCTTATTTCCCTATGGTGTACGCATTGGTGTACCCGGTGCCCTCCAAAGTGCACCCGCGTGTACCGAACGACTTCCGCGTAATTCCGCGGGAGGTGGCGCTCGTCGACGATCTCAATAGGGCCTTGCGGCCCATCGGCCGCGCACCGCGCGTCATGAGTGTGACCCTCGCTGCCTTCTCCATCGGCTTGTCTGCGCTCGTCTTCTCAGAGTCCGGAAACGTGTTGAGTTTCTTGGTTGGCGTGCCGGCGACTGTCGTGGCCTTCCTGTCATTCCGAATCCGTGCCTGCGCCGATGAGGAATCCCTCGTGGTCCGCAGCTACCTCCGGACGACGACGATCCGCCTCCGCGATGTTCGGGCTTTCGTAGATCTCGAGTACATCGGCTTCTGGAATCTCCAGAGTGGTGGCAACGGCTGGACCAATCTCTGGCTCCGGATGCTGGACTACACGCGCACGAGCGGCCATGGTCGGAGCCTGCCCGAGACCATGTGCACCCGCAGGCGAGGCGCTGAGATTGCTGCACTCCTGAACAGTTACCTCGACGCTCAGGAAATGGCATGGAAGGGTGCGTCGGACAAGCACGCCTCGTAGAACGCGAAGCGGACATCCTCTATCTCGAGCGCGCCACCACCTCGCCGCTATCTCTGGGTACTCATGTCCGAGCTGGAGATTTCGGCCAGTACGCAGTGCATGCCGCCCATCGGCTGCTCCACCACCGCGTCGGTGGTCCGCGGTGTATGACTGGTCGGAAACAGTCATCGGCATCCAGCCGAGGCCGCGACCGGGCGAACGGCGAAATAGAGGATTACCGCGAGCTCCGTGGAGGATCATGCTCTGGGACGGTCGTCGACCCCCCGGAATGACGGGCAAGCAGGGGTTCCGTGTACAACCCACCACCACCACTGAAAACGAAGATCGCCGTCCAGTTCCGGGCGGCGATTCGTCGTTGAACGGGTGCGGTGATCCGGGGTCAGCGCGCCGCCGCGACCAGGTGGGCCGCCGCCCACTCGCCCAATCGGGTCAGCAGGGGGAGGAGTGCGCACCCGGCGTCGGTCAGTTCGTAGCTCACGGACACAGGCGGCCCCGGCGAGACGCGGCGCACGACCAGCTGCGCTTCGGCCAGCTCGGTGAGCCGGTCGGACAGCACAGCATCGCTGATGCCGCCCACCCCCCGACGCAGCTCGACGAACGACATCGCTCCGCCGCGCAGAACGTCGAGGATCATCCCGTTCCAGCGCTTGCCGAGGACGGAGAAGGCGAGGCTGACGGCGGCGTCACACTGGCGCCCCTCGTGTCCCTTGTCACCCACACGTCGACTCTACCGTGCTAGCGTTTCGCTTGTCGCTATGTTTTCCGTAGCAACTCCTGAAACCCAAGCCCCGTGATCGGAGACCCATGTCCCTTTTCCGACTGGATGCCAGCATCTTCCCCTCCACGTCGTCGAGCCGTGCCCTGGCCGACCTCGTCGAAGCCGAATGGCTCGCTGCGCACCCGGATTCCGTCGTCACCCGGCGCGATCTCAGCCTCGAGCCGGTGCCCGCCACGGCGTGGGCCGATGCCGTGACGGCGCCGGGCGTGCCCGAGGCCGAGCGCACCGAGCGGCAGCAGACGGCGGTGGCTCTGGCCACGACGTTCGCCGACGAGCTGACCGCCGCCGACGCGCTGCTGTTCGCCGTTCCGCTGTACAACTACGGCGTCTCGCAGCATTTCAAGGCGTGGTTCGACCTCGCGTACACCGATCCTCGGATCGACCCGCAGGGCACGGCGCTGCAGGGCATGCCCGCGACGCTCGTCACGGTGCTGGGCGGCAACTATTCCCCCGGCAGCCCCAAGGAAGGCTGGGACCACTCCACGGCGTGGCTGCGTCGGGTGCTCGAGGACGTCTGGGGGCTCGACCTGCGCGTCGTGCAGCGTCCGTTCACGCTGGTGGGCGTGAACCCCGCGATGGATGCCTTCGCCGACACGGCCGCGGCGCTCAAGGCCGACGCGGAGCAGCACGCCGTCCGCTCCGGGCGCGAGATCGCCGCCGCGCACAGCGCGCGCGTGGCCTGAGCGCCGGCGCCCTCGCCGCGGATGCAGCGGCCGCGCAGGTGACGACGGGCGGCCGAGACAACGGGTTATTGCCGCGGTCTCGGTCGCCCGCCCTGGTTCTGCCGACGGTGGGCGCGACGCCACGTTGCCGTCCTGCGTGCGGCACCCCCTCTGCCCTTTCTGCTTCGGCATCGCGGGCGCTCCCGGCGGCGAGCCCCGCGTGCGCCTGCGCCTGCATTCGCAGGTAGGCCCCGGGTGTCACGCATCGCGCGCTGCAGCGTCCGGACGGCCACCCCGAGCGCATCGGCCAGGTTGCAGCACTCCGGAGCGTTCGGCCGGGCCGATGGCTCTCGTGCGCGTGCCCGCCATGGCGCAATTCTGCAATACCGGCGCGGGACGCGGGCCGCGGGGCGCAGGATGTGGTCATGACGACGAACTACCGCAGTACCTTCATCACCACAGCGCCCGACTGTCCCGTGGCTGTCGCAGAGGTGCCGCCCGCGGGTGCGAAGCCGAGTGTGGCGTCCCTGCAGTACGAGTTGATCCACGATCACCCGTACGCGAGGACGTCGGACGAGATCCTCTTCGAAGTGCACGCCGTGCGCGCCGGGATCAGCGAGTCCGAGCGCCCCGCGGAATGGGATCGCTTCTTCGCGAAGGATCAGGCCTGCCTGCGGGCCTCTCCGCTGGCAAAGCGGTACGGCTGGGGGTTCCACCATGACGAGGAGGGCCGCGTCGCGCTCGTCGCGCTCGGCAGCGCCGAGTACGCGTCCTTCGCCGAACGCGCTGATCTCGCCCAGAAGCCCGCGATGCGCTCGTCCCGAGGGTGAGCGTCTAGGCGCCCGTCCGCGGGGACCGGATCAGCGCGCCGGCGGTGAGGAACACCGCCGCCGCGGCCACGTGGGCGCCCACCCACCACGGGCCGGAGAAGTCGAACGGATAAAGCGGGTTCCAGACGATCGCGATCGCGAGCATGACCGGCATCCACCACCATTGCCTGGCCTGCAGGGCGAACCATCCGATGATCACGGCGAGGATCGCCACGATGAAGCGGATCGCGAGGTAGTACTCGTGGCTCAGGAGTGCGATGCCGGCCAGGCACGCGGTCGCGGCGAGGATCGCCGGGGCGAGTGCGTTGCGCTGGTACTCCGACGGCGCGCGGGTCTGCGGTGAGGGCATGGGGGATCCGTTCGTCGTGCTCCTACCCAGTGTGACGCGTCCCGCCGAGGGTCTGGTTCACTTCCGGCCGCGCACCACCCCGGCATCCCCTCGCGCGGGGCGGATGTAGAAGCAGTCCGGGAACCGTGTGGCCGCCGCCTGCCAACCTTCCGCGGGGGAGGGCATCGGCCGGGCCGAGAAGACCGAGACCCGCGTGATCTCCCACGCGGTGTCGTCCCGCTCGAGCACGTGTTCACCGTGGCGGGCGAGGACGAGTCGCCAGCCCTGTGCCCCTGCCTCGGCGAGGTGGTGCATCTCTTCGGCGCGCGTCACCGGGCCGAGGATGCGACTGGTTCCCTCCGGCTCGTCGCGCCGGACGTAGTGCGGGTCGAAGCGCTGCTGCACTGCCTGCCGTGACGTGCCCAGGAGTGCGCCGATCTTCGCCCAGCTCACGCCGGCGTCGTGCGCGGCGCGCACGGCCTGCCCCTGCAAGTCCGCCGCAACGCGGGCGATGTCGTGAAACGCGGTCACGGCGGTCAGCAGCTCATCGGTCGTGGCGGGCTGCTCTGAGACAGCGCCGTGTCGCGCCGCCAGTCGGGACAGCTCGACGGCCAGATCGGCGTCGGCGTCGCCGGTCACGGGCGCGGTTTCTCGTCGCCGGGCCGCCACGATCCGGCGCGGGACGCCGCCGTCGACCACTGCGAACGCCTGGTGAGCAGCCACACGATGCCGGCGATCGCGGCGGCCCATCCCGCCACGCTGATCACGAGCCCCGGGATGTTCATCCCCACGAAGAGTCCGACGACCGCGAGGCCGAGGCCGACCACCACGGCTGCGATCACGAGGCGGCGAGTCTTCCGTACGTTCGCTTCTGCATTCATGTGGCAAGGCTAGCTTGCACCTCCGCCCGGGGCAAGCATTCCTTGCCCATCCGCTGCCGCGATCGGTGAAAGCGCATCTGGCGGACGAGACCGTGGGTGACACCCGCCGTCTCGTCCGCCAGATGGGGTCTCACGGTGAAGCGGCGGCGGGGCGGGGGTGACGCGACCGAGTGGGGCGGCCCGGCACTCATAAGCTGAATGGATGCCACAGGCGACCGCGACCGCACCGCTCGCGTCGTGGCGGTTCGCCGGAACGCTGCGGCACTACCAGGCCGACGTCCTCGACCGCGTCGACGTCGCGGGAGGTTCGGCGCTGCACATCGTCGCGCCGCCCGGGTCGGGAAAGACCCTGCTCGGTCTGCTGCTGGCCGCCCGCCGTGGCCGCCGTGCGGTCGTGCTGACCCCGACCACGACGATCCGCGCGCAGTGGGCCGCCACCGCGGCGACCCTCGCGCTCGACCGGCGCGCGGTGTCCGAGGACCCGGACAGCCCGGGGGACTTCACGGCGCTGACCTACCAGGCCCTCAGCGTGCTGGACACCGCCAACCCGTTCGCCGGGCTCGCCCGCAGCCGGTGGTGCGACGAGCTCGAGTCGGACGGCCGGTCGCCGGATGCCGCCGCGCAGTGGCTCGACGACCTCGCGTCCCGGAACCCCGCCGCCTACCGCCGCGGCATTGCGAGCCGTTCGCGGACGCTGCGACGGCGACTGGTGCGCGAGGACCCCGAGGTGCTCGCGTCGGCCCTGCACCCCAACGCCCTCGCCCTGATCGACCGGCTGGTCGCGCACGGTGTCGAGACCATCGTGCTCGACGAATGCCACCACCTGCTCGACCACTGGGCGCTCGTGGTGGCGACCCTCGTGGCGCGCCTGCGCGAGGCGGGGCGCGAGCCGCTGCTGATCGGGCTCACCGCGACGCTCCCGTCACCCGATGACGCCGATGAGTACGACAACTACACCTCGCTGCTCGGCGACGTCGACTACGAGGTGCCGGTGCCGGCGGTCGTGCGCGAGGGCAACCTCGCCCCCTACCGCGACCTCGTGCGCTTCGCCGAGCCGACCCGCGAGGAGCTCGCGTTCCTCTCCGGCCACGCCGAGGGGCTCGACGTGCTGCTGCGCACGACTTT
>NZ_JANJFJ010000484.1:0-2963 GCF_024626565.1 Microbacterium sp. zg.Y909 | reverse complement strand
CGCGTCCGTACTCGGGAACCCAGAGCGTGCCCAGCTCTGCGGCGAGCGCCTCGGCGAGGGTGGTCGAGCCGGTCGATTCCGCGCCGAGCACCACCACCCGCGCGGCGAGCGACGCCCGCACGGCCGGCGCGAGCTCGCCCCACTGCCCCGCCGGGTCGCCGCGCACTGCGGTGCCCGACACGGGGTTGAGCCGGCGCTGCGGGTCGACCTGCACCCACGCGGCCCCGAGCCGTCGGGCGAGCTCCTCCCCGTACTCGTCGGAGGTGAAGACGGCATCCACCGGCGCGTCGAGCAGCCCCGCGATGATGGCGGTGTGCGCATCCCACGCGGTGGAGGACTCGAAGTCGATGGGGGTGTCGTCCAGCTTCGAGACCACCCGCACCCGGGGGTGCTCCTCAGCGACCCACTGCGCCCTCACCTCGACCGGGATCGACTCCACGGACGATCCGATCACCTCTACGGTGACACGCGCGCTGGAACGCTCCGCCGTGCGGATGAGGTGCCCATGGCCGGCGTGCAGCGGGTAGAACTTGCCGATCACCAGTGCGTGGCGGTAGGGCGCACTCACGCGCGCGCCGCCACTGCGGCATCCGCCGGTGCCGTGGCGTCGGCCGCCCGCTGCACGCGTCGCCACGCGCGCAGGCTGAACACGCACAGCACGATGAAGAGGGCATACAGCGCGGCGACGATCCACAGGCCGGTCGCGATCGACAGCGCGACGAAGGCGATGTCGACGCCGATCCACACGTACCAGCTCTCGATCCACTTGCGGTTGAGCATGTACTGCGCCACGAGGCTCGCCGAGGTGGTGGCGGCGTCCGCGACCGCGACCTGCGAGTCGGTGAAGGAGATCAGCATCCAGGCGATGACGGCGGCGAGCCCGATGCCGGCGACGATGAGCCAGAGCACCGCGCGCCGCGGCGTGCGGGCGATGTAGCTCTTGTCCTGCTCGACCGCGCGCGTCCAGCGCAGCCAGCCGTGGATTCCGAGCCCCAGGTACACCAGCTGCAGCGCGGCCGAGGCGTAGAGGCCGGCGGGGAGGAAGACGGCGAGGAAGACGACGTTGTTCGCGATGCCGACGGGGTAGGTCCACACGTTCCGCCGCCCGGCCAGCACGACGCACGCGGCGCCTGTTGCGAACCCCAGAACCTGCATCCACTCCGCCAGAAGCCACTCGATCACGCGACGAGCCTACGGGTCCGCGCGCGCCCCTCCCGACGGCGTCAGGCGTCGCGCCGGATCCACCGGAACGTCGCCCGGCTGAGGATGAGTCCCACCAGCAGCCAGATGCCGAGCGCCAAAGCCACCCAGCCGAGCTCCCAGCCGTCCCCCGGCTCGAGGGTCGCGTACTCCGGGGGCAGGAACGCCGCCCGCATCCCCCGCGCCATCCACACCAGGGGGAAGGCGCTGGCGACGTACTGCAACCAGTCCGGCAGCTGCCAGAAGAAGATGTAGACGCCGGAGACGAACTGCAGCACCAGCGCGATGGGCACCACCACGGCCGTGGCGCTGCGCCCGGAACGCGGCAGCGCAGACACGGCGATGCCCAGGAGCGCCGAGGCGATGAGCCCGAGCAGGAACACCCACGCGAAGGTGATCCACGAGTCGGCGTCCGACGGCAGGGCCACATCGAACACCAGGGCGGCCACGACGATGAGGATGAACGCCTGCAGGATGCCGGTGATCAGCACCTGCCCGATCTTGCCGGCGAAGTAGCTCACCGGTGACAGCGGGGTGCCGCCGAGGCGTTTGAGTGTGCCGTCGGATCGTTCCATCGCGATGTCGACGGCGAGGTTCTGGAAGCCCGAGAGCAGCAGCCCCGCGGCGAGCATGGCCGGCAGGTACAGCTCGGCCGCCGACAGCGCCGGGACCCCGGGGCCGCCGGTGATGTCGCCGTCGTCGCCGAAGATCGTGCTGAACAGGGCCAGCATGAACACCGGGAAGAGGAACGTGAAGAAGAGGGTGTCGCCGGAGCGGAAGTAGCCCCGCACTTCGTAGGCGGCCCGGTGGGCGCCGAGGGTGATGACGTTCATCGTCCCACCTCCTCCTGCGTCGTCGTGGGCGTGCGCGGCGCGCTGTCCGATTCCTCTCCGGAGGGCGGCTCGTCGACCATATCGAGGTAGATCTCCTCGAGGGCGGGCCGCCGGATCTCGAGCGCCTCGGGCTCACCGCCCAGGCGCGCGGCGAGCGCCGCCGTGAACTCCCACGGAGTGGCGGTGCGAGCCTCGCGCATGACACCGCCCTCGCGCCATACGACGCGGGGCGTGCGGGCCTCCTCCCCGCCGAAGGTCGCCACCGGGCCGATCGCGCGCAGCCGGCCCCGCGTGATCACCGCGACCCGGTCGGCCAGCTGTGCGGCCTCGTCGAGGTAGTGGGTCGTGAGCAGGATGGTGGTCCCCTCCCCCTGCAGCCGTCGGATGAGCTGCCAGAACTCGCGACGCGCCTGCGGGTCGAATCCGGTGGTGGGCTCGTCGAGGAAGAGCAGCTCGGGACGGCCGATGATGCCGAGGGCCACGTCGACCCGCCGCTGCTGACCGCCGGAGAGCTTCGCGATGCGGGTGCCGGCCTGGCGCTCGAGCCCGACGGCGGCGATGACCTCGTCCACGTCGCGCGGCCGCGGGTAGTAGGCCGAGAACTGCCGCAGCTGCTCTCGCACGGTGTAGACACCGGCCTGTCCGGCGGACTGCAGCACGATGCCGATCCGCGCCTTCCACTCCAGGCTCGCCGTGCCGGGGTCGGCGCCCAGCACCGAGACGTCGCCGCCGGTGCGACGCCGGTACCCCTCGAGGATCTCGACCGTGGTGGACTTGCCCGCGCCGTTCGGGCCCAGCAGGGCGAAGGTCTCGCCGCGGGCGATGTCGAAGCTCACGTCGTCGACGACGGCGTTGCCGCCGTACGTCTTTCGCAGGTTGCGCACCCGAACGGCATCACTGTCCATATGACCAGCTTGGGGGTTCGCGGCC
>NZ_JANJFJ010000483.1:0-2967 GCF_024626565.1 Microbacterium sp. zg.Y909 | reverse complement strand
GTCCGAGGTGGAGGACCGCCTCGACGGACTCTACGACGCGACCGGGGTCGACCTCTTCGTCGTCCTCGTGGACGAGTTCACCAATCCCTCGGACCGCCAGGAGTGGGCGGATGCCGTCGCGTTCGGCAACGGCCTGGGGCAGACGCAGTACCTGCTGGCCATCGCCACAGAGGGCAGGCAGTACTACATCTCCGCCGACGACGGCGGCCCCCTCAGCGACAGCGAGCTGACCGCCACCGAACAGGCGATGCGGCCGCTGCTGGGAGCCGATGACTACAGCGGCGCCATCGAGCTCGCCGCGGACCGCTTCGAGTCCGACCTCGAGCCCGGCGGGAGCGGCGCCTGGCTGTGGATCGCCCTGGGCGCCATCGCCATCGCGGTCATCGTCCTTCTCGTCGTGCGCTCACGCCGCTCCAAGGCCGCGGGAGGCCGCGCCAAGAAGGACGACACCGTCGAGCAGATCCCCCTCCCCGAACTGGAACGACGTGCCGCGTCGGCGCTCGTCGCCACCGATGATGCCGTCCGCACCAGCGAGCAGGAGCTCGGCTTCGCGCGCGCGCAGTTCGGCGACCAGGCCACGGTGGAGTTCCAGCAGGCCCTGGCGACGGCGAAGGACAACCTCACGAAGGCCTTCACGCTTCAGCAGCGTCTCGACGACTCCGAACCCGACACCGAGCAGCAGGTGCGGGAGTGGAACACCGAGATCCTGCGGCTGTGCGAGCAGGCGGATGCCGGACTCGACGAGAAGGCCGCCGACTTCGACGAGCTGCGCAAGCTCGAGCAGAACGCACCCGAGGCCCTCACCCGCGTGCAGGAAGAGCGCGCGGCCGTCGCCGGACGACTGGATGCCGCAGAAGCTGCGCTGCAGGCGCTGCACGCTCGCTACGCGCCCGAGGCTCTGGCGACGGTCAGCGACAACCCGCTGCAGGCCAGGGAGCGCATCGCGTTCGCGGACGAGCAGCTGGCACAGGCGGCCCGTGCCATCGCCGCCGGCGACGGCGGCACCGCGGCCGTCGGCATCCGCGCAGCCGAAGACGCCGTCGAGCAGGCTGCCCTCCTCGAGGACGCCATCGGTCGGCTGCAGACCGACCTCGGCAAGGCCGAGAAGGATGCCGGCGCCCTCATCGCCGACCTCGAGCACGACATGGCCGTCGCCGCCTCGCTCCCCGACCCCGACGGCCAGGTCGCCGCAGCCGTGGCGGCGACCCGCCAGCAGGTCGACTCTGCGCGGCAGAACCTCGCGACGGCGGCCAAGCGTCCGCTGGCCACCCTCGAGGCCCTCGAGACCGCCAACACCCGCATCGACGGGGTCGTCGCCGCCGTCCGCACCGCGCAGGAGCGCGCCCAGCGCGCGCAGCAGATGCTCGGACAGCAGCTCGCGCAGGCCCAGGCTCAGGTGTCGGCGGCCGAAGACTACGTGTCGGCGCGCCGTGGCGCCGTCGGCGCGCAGGCCCGCACCCGACTGGCCGAGGCGTCCGCGGCGCTCGCGCAGGCGCAGCAGCTGGCGGCGACCTCGCCCGAGCAGGCACTCCCCCTGGCCCAGCGCTCGCACCAGCTGGCCGCGCAGGCCATCCAGTACGCCCAGACCGACGTCGGCGGCTTCGGCGGCGGCTACGGCGGCGGGGGCTACGGCGGCGGGGGAGGCGGCAACGGCATGCTGGGGGCCGTGCTCGGCGGCATCGTCATCAACTCGCTGCTCAGCGGCGGCGGAGGTGGCCGCTCCCGGGGCGGCGGCGGCTTCGGCGGCATGATGGGCGGCGGCGGCAGCAGCCGCGGTCGCAGCGGTGGCGGCTCGTTCCGCCCCGGCAGTTTCGGCGGCGGGGGCACCCGCGGCCGCCGCGGAGGGGGGCGCTTCTGATCCTCCGGGCCCGCCGCACCGCGGCATCCCAGACCACTCCACGTCAACGTGATAGGAAGGCAACACCCATGGCAAAGCAGTCCATCTTCGGTCGCATCTCGACCCTTATGAAGGCGAACATCAACGCGCTCCTCGATTCCGCCGAGGACCCGCAGAAGATGCTCGACCAGCTCGTCCGCGACTACAGCAACTCCATCGCCGACGCCGAGTCGGCCATCGCCGAGACGATCGGCAACCTGCGCCTGCTGGAGCGCGACCACCAGGAGGACGTGCAGGCGGCCGCCGAGTGGGGCAACAAGGCCCTCGCCGCCAGCCGCAAGGCCGACCAGCTGCGCACGGCCGGCAACCTCGCCGACGCCGACAAGTTCGACAACCTCGCCAAGATCGCCCTGCAGCGCCAGATCAGCGAAGAGAACGAGGCACGGGCGATCGCGCCGACCATCGCCACCCAGAGCGAGGTCGTCGAGAAGCTCAAGGACGGCCTCAACGGCATGAAGGGCAAGCTGGAGCAGCTGAAGTCGAAGCGCTCCGAGCTGCTGGCCCGGGCGAAGACCGCCGAGGCCCAGACCAAGGTGCACGACGCGGTGCGGTCGATCGACGTGCTCGACCCCACCAGCGAGCTCGGTCGCTTCGAAGACAAGGTGCGCCGCCAGGAGGCCCTGGCCGCCGGCAAGCAGGAGCTCGCGGCATCGAGCATCGACGCCCAGTTCAACCAGCTCGAGGACGTGGGCGAGCTCACCGAGGTCGAGGCGCGCCTGGCCGCGCTGAAGTCCGGCGCCCCGGCGAAGGCGATCGACGCCGGAGCCTGAGCCCCGAACCGACAGCGGGCGCCGTCTCCTCACGGAGCGGCGCCCGCTGTCGTCACAGCCAGGGGTTTACACGGCGCGGCCGGTCGTTTCGGCACGCCGCTTCAGGGGAAGATGGGCACATGACCCGGTTCATCGTCGTTCCGCAATGGCAGGGCTCGCCGTCTGCGCGCGCCATGCTGCTCGTCGACGGTGCGGAGGCGATCGAGGGCGATCTCCCCCGCGCCGCCTGCACCCGTGTGGATGTGCCCCTCGAAGCCGGCGAGTCGCTCGACACCGGCGTACACCGGCTGAGCGCGCTGG
>NZ_JANJFJ010000482.1:0-2976 GCF_024626565.1 Microbacterium sp. zg.Y909 | reverse complement strand
CCGGGCGCCGCTCTGCATGCGGGCGGCCTACTCGCCCGCCGCAGCTTCGAGGTCGAGCAGGAACCGCTTGATGCCGGGGCGGCCGCCATACTCGCCGATCGAGCCGTCGGAGCGCACCACCCGGTGCACGGGGACGATCAGCGAGAAGGGGGTGCGGGCGCAGGCGGTGCCGACGGCCCGGTGAGCGTTGGGGTGGCCGGCGCCGAGTGCGACCTCGCCGTACGACGCCGTCTGGGCATAGGGGATGCGGCACACCACCTGCAGCGCCTCGCGCATGAATCCCCTGGTGAGGCCCCAGTCGATCGGCACGTCGAACGCGCGGCGCCGACCGGCGAAGTACTCGTCGAGCTCGGCGGCGACCCGGCCGGTCGCGGCGGGATCGCGGTCGGGAACGGCGCCGAGTGCCGCCGACAGGGCGGCGAGCGCATCGCCCGCCGGCCCGTCGATCAGCTGGAGGGCGACGAGGCCCTCATCGCTCATCACGATGAGGGCGTCGCCGACCGGTGTCGGGTGCACCGAGTACGCGCTGGAGGTCATAGGCCCATCCTGGCCGCGCGTCTGCGGCTGCGGAGGGCACGGGGCCCGATCGGGGGATGGGCCGCCCGTATTCGCCGCGGGGGAGGAAGCGCCGATAGCCCGGCGTGTCGGGCAATACCGCGAAACTCGGGTGCATGTCCGGCCGCAGCGGCGCGGTCGGCTTAGTCTGGCTCGTGTGTGGCGAGGAGACGGCAGTGCGACGGTGGATGCCGCGGAAGCGGATCGTGCCGCGTCTGTGGCGCCCGGCGATCTCGGCGTGGCCGACCCCGGTGTGACGGTGACGCACGTCGCCGAGGGCGAGCGGGCACGACTGAGGCATGAGGCGGCCCGCCTGGGCGGACGGTCCAGCCTCCTTCACTACGTCGACGCCGGCGACGCGGGCATCGAGATCACCAAGGCCCATCCGGGAAGCCTGCCGCAGTTCATCACCGGTCGCTCCACGCTGCTGTCGAACCTGTTCCGCGACGAGGTGGCCCTCCGCGGCGCGCGGCTCGCCGCCGAGCGCATCACGGCGCGCGACGTCGAACTGCGCACGGCGCGTGGCCTCGACACCGTGAACCTGGCCGTGGGCCTGGCCACCTGGCGCATGGGCGGGCTCGCCTGCAGCGCCCCGGTGCTGCTGCGTCCGCTGGCGATCCGTCGGCATCACAGCGACTTCGAGCTGAAGCTGCACGGCTCGTTCACGATCAACCCCGAGCTGGTGCGTGCCGCCCGCACACACTTCGGCATCGAGCTCGACGGCCGGGCGCTCGCCGCGCTCGCGTATGACGGCGGCGTGTTCAAGCCGCAGCCGGTCATCGACCATCTGCGCGCCCTCACCGCGCGCATCCCCACCTTCACGGTGCAGCCTCGGCTGGTCGTGTCGACCTTCGCCGACGTCGGCTCGGCGATGGAGACCGACCTCGCCCGCCTCGACCACCCGGTGCTCAACGCGCTCGCCGGCCACGCCGCCGACCGTGAGCAGCTCACCGCGGTGCGCACGGTGCCGCCCATGCTCGGTGCCGACGAGCGCTCGCCCACCGCCGACACGCTTCTGCTCGATGCCGACTCCGAGCAGGAAGGCGTGCTCGCCCGCATCGCGGCGGGGCAGTCGCTCGTCGTGCACACCCTCCCCGGCACCGGCGGCACGCAGACCGTCATCAACGCCGTCGGGTCCCTGGTGCAGGAAGGAAAGCGGGTGCTCGTCGTCAGCGCCCGCCGCTCGACCCTCGAGGGCGTGCGCCACCGTCTGGCCGGGATCGGTCTGCCCGGTCTCGCCGTCACTCCTCGGCAGCTTCACCGCGACCTCGTGCGGGCGATCGCCCGCAACGAGAAGGCCGAGCAGCCCAAGGTCGCCGACATCGACGACGCGCTCGTGCGTCTGCGCAGTGTGCTGCGCGACTACCGCGGGGCGCTGACGACCCGGCATCCGACCATCGGCGTCTCACCGCTCGAGGCGTTGCGCACGCTTACGACGCTGGCCGCGCGGGATCCGCAGCCCTCGACCAGCGCGCGGCTGGATCTCACGACACTGGTGCGACTGTCGACCCGGCGAACCGAGGCAGGCGCCAAGCTCGCGGCGGCCGCCCGGCTGGGGGAGTTCCGCTTCGGCCCCGACGACTCGCCGTGGTACGGCGTCAGCTTCGCCACGACCGAAGACGCCCGCGGCGCGCACGCCCTCGCCTCGCGGCTGCAGCGCACCGATGTGCCCTCGCTGCTCGAGCGGGGCTACGAGCTGATCGGCCAGACGCGCATGCGTCCGTTCCAGACCGTCGCCGAGCTCGGCGGCTACCTGCGACTGCTGCAGGGCATGCGCGACTCGCTTGACCGATTCAGCCTGACCGTCTTCGAACGGCCGCTCGCGGAGTTGATCCAGGCGCACGGCAACCGTCGCGACGCGCCGGAGATGACCGGGGCGAACCGCCGACGGCTCAAGAAGCTGGCCCGCGAGTACGTGCGCCCCGGGATGCACGTCACCGACATGCACGCGGGGCTGCTGCGCGTGCAGCAGCAGCGCGCCGAATGGCAGCGCTACGTCGAGCCGGGCGTGCTGCCCGAGGTGCCGCTGGGACTTGCCGACGTGCACACCGCGTGGCAGCGCGTCGACGCCGACCTGACCGCGCTCGACGCGGTGCTCGGCCGCAGCGCCGCCCAGTCGCTCACCCACATGCCCATCCCGCAGCTGCTGCGGACGCTTGCGAGCCTCGCAGCCAAGTCGGACGTGTTCGACAACCTCGTCGAGCGCGCGACCCTGCGCACCGAGCTCGCCGAGCTCGGACTCGAGCCCTTGCTGACCGAGCTGTCGGTGCGCCACGTGCCCGAAGACCAGGTGACCGCCGAGCTGGAGTTCGCGTGGTGGCAGTCGGCGCTGGAGTACCTGCTGCGCAGCGACCGTGCGCTGCTGGGCGCGAACACGTCGGTCGTCGATCGCCTGGAGCGGGACTTCCGGCTGGTCGATGA
>NZ_JANJFJ010000481.1:0-2981 GCF_024626565.1 Microbacterium sp. zg.Y909 | reverse complement strand
GCCGGCGACCGCCATGAGCACGAGGAGGAACGGGAAGCCGTCGCGGCGCTGGTCCTTCTCGAGCGTCTCGGGGCCGAAGGCTCGGAACAGCCCCCCGGTGGCGTGCGCGAGCCCCATCCAGGCGCGCACGACGACTGGCGGTTTCTCGGGTTCATCCACGTATCGCTTGGGCGCGGGGGCCGGCTTGCGGGCGCGCGAGGACGACCCCTTCGCGGGCGCGCGGCCGCTCGTGGTCGGACTGCTGCTCCTGGCCATCCCTCCACGCTACGTCGGGACCACCGACATTGCCTGGAACGACGCGGCGCTTCGCCCGGCCCGGCGCGGCCCGCGTGCCACTGCGACAGCGCACCCCACGAACGCAGAACGCCCGCGGACCGCACCAGGCGGCCCGCGGGCGTCGTGACGGAAGGCTTACGCCTCGATCACCAGCGGCACGATCATCGGGCGGCGACGCAGACGCTGGTTGACCCAGCGGCCGATCGTGCGGCGGACGACCTGCGAGAGCGCGTGCGAGTCGCGCACGCCGGACTTCGACGCCTCGGCGAGCGCGGCGGCGATCTTGGGCTTGACGTCGTCGAACACCGAGTCATCCTCGGCGAAGCCGCGGGCGTGGATCTCGGGTCCGGTGATCACGCGGCCGGTGGCGGCATCCACCACGACGATGACGGAGATGAACCCCTCCTCGCCGAGGATGCGACGATCCTTGAGGTCGGCGTCGGTGATCTCGCCGACCGTCGAGCCGTCGACGTACACGAAGCCGATGTCGAGCTGGCCGACCACCGTGGCCACGCCGTCCTTGAGGTCGACGACCGTGCCGTTCTCGCCGAGGATGGTGCGCTCGGCCGGAATGCCGGTGTCCTGCGCGAGCTTGGCGTTCGCCATCAGGTGGCGATATTCGCCGTGCACGGGCAGCACGTTCTTGGGCTTGAGGATGTTGTAGCAGTACAGCAGCTCACCGGCGGCGGCGTGCCCCGAGACGTGCACCTTCGCGTTGCCCTTGTGCACCACGTTCGCGCCGAGCTTGGTCAGGCCGTCGATGACGCGGTAGACCGCGTTCTCGTTGCCCGGGATGAGGCTGGATGCCAGGATCACCGTGTCGCCGGGACCGGGCTCGATCGCGTGGTCGAGGTTGGCCATGCGACTGAGCACCGCCATCGGCTCACCCTGCGAGCCGGTGGACATGAAGACGATCTTGTCGTCGGGCAGGTCCTGGGCCTTCTTGTAGTCGATCAGCACACCCTCGGGAACGGTGAGGTACCCGAGGTCGGCGGCGATCGTCATGTTGCGCAGCATGCTGCGGCCGAGAAGCGCCACGCGGCGGCCGTTGGCGTGAGCGGCATCCAGCACCTGCTGCACACGGTGAACGTGGCTCGAGAAGCTGGCGACGATCACGCGGCGCGGCGCCTTGGCGATGACCTGGTCGAGCACGGGCCCGATCGAACGCTCCAGCGGGGTGAAGCCCGGCACGTCGGCGTTGGTGGAGTCCACGAGGAACAGGTCGACACCCTGCTCGCCCAGTCGCCCGAACGCGCGCAGGTCGGTGAGGCGCCCGTCCAGGGGCAGCTGGTCCATCTTGAAGTCGCCGGTCACCAGCGCCATGCCGGCGGGCGTGTGGATGGCGACGGCGAGCGCGTCGGGGATGGAGTGGTTGACCGCGACGAACTCGAGGTCGAACGGTCCCACCTGCTCCTTCTGCCCCTCCTTGACGGTGAGCGAGTAGGGCTTGATCCGGTGCTCTTTGAGCTTCGCCTCGACCAGCGCCAGGGTCAGCCCCGAGCCGATCAGGGGGATGTCCCGCTTCAGCCGCAGCAGGTAGGGCACCGCTCCGATGTGGTCTTCGTGACCGTGCGTCAGCACGACGCCGACGATGTCGTCGAGGCGGTGCTTGATCGGCTCGAAGTCCGGCAGGATCAGGTCGACGCCGGGCTGGTGCTCCTCGGGGAAGAGCACGCCGCAGTCGACGACGAGCAGCTTGCCCTCGTATTCGAAGACGGTCATGTTGCGCCCGATCTCCCCGAGTCCGCCGAGCGGCGTGACGCGGAGGGTTTCGGGGGCGAGGGCGGGGGGAGAGGTGATCTCGTGGGGACTCATCGTGTCGTGCCGTGAACCTTCGGGAGTGCGCCGCCAGCTGCCGCGTTGCGGTCGGGACGGAAATTGGAGAAATCAGCGCCGACGACGTCGGTCACCAGGGCAAGCTCGTCCTCGATCATCGCCGCTTCCCACTCCTCCGGCCCCACGAGGGGCAGGCGGACGCGGGGGCTGGAGATGCGGCCGAGGCCGTGCAGGATGTACTTCGCGCTCACAGTTCCCGGCACGTGCGTCATGACTGCGCGCACGAGGGGTTCCAGCTGCTTGTGAGCCACCGTGGCCGCGGCGAGGTCGCCCCGGTTCACGGCGTCGATGATGACCCGATAGGGCGCGGCCGCGATGTTCGCGGTCACGCCGATCAGGCCGGTCGCACCGATCGCGAGGTGCGGAAGCGCGTTCGCGTCGTCGCCTGAGAAGTACATCAGGTCTGTTTGGTTGAGCACCCGGCTGACCTCGCTGAAGTCGCCCTTGGCGTCTTTGACCGCGAGGATGTTCGGGTGCTTGGCGAGACGCAGGATCGTCTCGTACTTGATCGGGACCCCGGTGCGTCCGGGGATGTCGTAGAGGATGACCGGAAGGTCGGTGGCGTCGGCCACCAGGCGGAAGTGCGTGAGGATGCCCGCCTGGGTGGGCTTGTTGTAATACGGCGTGACGATCATGATGCCGTCGGCGCCGGCCTTCTCGCTGGCCTTGTACAGCTCGATGGCGTGGGCCGTCTCGTTCGACCCGCCGCCGGTGATGATCTTGGCGCGGCCGGCCGCGACGTCCTTGCCGACCTCGACGAGGCGGATCTTCTCCGGGTCGGTGAGGGTGCTCGTCTCCCCCGTCGTGCCGGTGACGACGATGCCGTCGGCGCCGGCGGCGATGACGTCGTCCATGTGCTTCTCGACGGC
>NZ_JANJFJ010000480.1:0-2981 GCF_024626565.1 Microbacterium sp. zg.Y909 | reverse complement strand
GCTACGCCCCGGGCTGTGTGCACGCACGCGTGCGCTGAAACGACCCCGGGAAGTCTAGCCGACCGCGCCGTGTCCGCGCTGAGCCGGAGGTTCGACTACACTGGCGGAGGCCGCGGAGCGTTCCGCCGCGGGGATGTAGCTCAATGGTAGAGCCTCAGTCTTCCAAACTGATGGTGCGGGTTCGATTCCCGTCATCCCCTCCACATATCAGCCCGTCATTCGCAGGCGACCCCGTCGCCATCACGGTCGAGCTTGCTGGAATATCCGGGGTCTCCCGCGTGGATCGGCGCCGCACCCGCCGCGCGGACCGCCGTGCAGTTCTCGTAATAGACGTCGGGTACCGGTGCGGGTGCCGGTGCGGGTTCTGGTGCGGGTGCGGGCGCCGGCGCTGCGGGAACTGGCGCGAACGCGGACGTGAAGGCCGGTTCGTCGGGGCATTCGGCCAGGACCCGGGCGATCGCGTCGTGCTCCGCCTGCGTCACCCACAATCCGTAGGTCGCCTTGACAGACACCTGACGGGCGACATACGCGCAGCGGAACGCCTTGTTGCTCGGCAGCCAGGTGGCCGCGTCACCGTCGCCCTTCTGCGCATTCGCGCCGCCGTCGACCGCGAGCAGGTTGAGCGGATCATTCGCGAACGAAGCGCGCTGGTCTGCCGTGAGGTGCTGTGCCCCCTTCTGCCACGCATCGGACAACGAAACCACGTGGTCGATCTGGACCTCTGCGGAGGTGTCCTGGCCGCGGACGAACTCGATGGTGTGCGCCGTGAAGGGGTCGGCGAGGATGCCGCTCATGACCTTGCAGGGGCCGGACTTGTCGATGTCGGTGAGGTCGCGGGCGAGAATGTCGTTGCGGGTGTCGCACCCGTTGCGGTCCACGTCCGACCACCGCTGCCCGAACTGGTCGCGGTCGTAGCCGGTCTTGGGCGCCCTCCCCTTCACCTCGAGAGTGGACAGCACCGCCAGCGCGGTCTGGTCCGCTGTCACCGCGCTGTCGGCCGCGGTCGAGGCCTCGCCTTGGAACGTTGGATCGGTGATCTCTTCGTCCACGGGCTCGACGGTGACCGTGGGCTCGGGGGTGGGCGTCGGCGCGGAGGGCGTGGCGATCTGCGCTGCCACCGGCGCGTCACCAGGAAAGAACGTCGAGCTGACAGTGCCGGTGACGATGAACATCGCCGCCGCGGCAGCGGTGATCACCCACGCGGTCCTTCGTGAGCGCAGCCGCAGCCACGTCGGCGTGTTCTTGGCCAGCGCGACGATTCCGGTGATGAGGACCGCCAGTGAGACCAACGCGAAGATCGGGGACAACGGGACCCCGACCAGCAGAGCGACCACCCCGACCACCACCCAGAGCCAGGTCGGGGAACGTCGGCCGCTCTTCACCGGCTGCGGCGGAGGCGGTGGGGTGGTGGAGAGCGGTCTGGCGGGCTTCACCCGTTGCGTCCTTTCCCTTGTCTGGACAATACCTTCAACCCTACTGAAGCTTCGTATCGCGCCCGACCGCGGGCGTCGCGAATCCGTCGGTTCGCGCACGCCGCGCCCGTTAGTCAGCTCGAGCGAGTTCGTTCCCGCACGAGTCGTGGACCCCCACGGTGGTGAGGTCGGGTAGGAGCTCCTCCGCGGGCCCAGCAGTGGACTTTCGGGAATCCGAAGCACTGCCGATCACGGGTGAGCGTCCGCGGGCGGCGGAGACCTCAGTCCGCTCGCACCGTGGCGCTGTGGTTGCGCAGGTGCGTGCGGTACACCTCGGCGTTGCGCAGAAGCTTGGCGCGTTCGTCCTCGGTGAGCGTGCGGCGCACCTTCGCGGGCACGCCGGCCACCAGCGAACCGGGCGGCACCACGGTCCCCTCGAGTACCACCGCTCCCCCGGCCACGAGGGACCCCGCACCGATGACGGCGCCCGACAGCACGACCGCGCCCATGCCGATGAGCGATCCGTCCTCCACGGTGCAGCCGTGCACGACCGCGTTGTGCCCGATCGAGACGTCGGCTCCGATGACCACGGGGTGCCCCGGGTCCACGTGCACCGAGACGTTGTCCTGCACGTTGCTGCCGGCGCCGACGGTGATCGGCGCACTGTCGCCGCGCAGCACGGCGTTGTACCAGACACTCGATTCCTCACCCAGTGTCACCGCCCCGATGATCCGCGCCCCCGCCGCGACGAACGCCGAGGCGGGAACGAGCGGCTCGCGGCCGGAGACGGACAGGACGGAGGCATCATCGGCGATCGTCATGCCACGACTCTAGGGCGCTCGTCAAGCCGCATTAGCCCAGCCTCAGCTTGCTTGCGGAATAGCTCCGCCTGAGTACCGTTGCAAAAGGTGGGGCGACTCCCCGCCGATAGGAGACGACAGCATGACGAAGAATCAGACCATTCCGGCCACCGCCGCAGACCCCACCGTCGCCGCCGGCACCGCGCAGTTCCTCACTCCCGTCGTCATGGGCCTGCAGGCGCTTGTGGTCAACGGCAAGCAGGCGCACTGGAACGTGCGCGGCGCGAACTTCCAGTCGATCCACGAGCTTCTCGACACGGTCGTCGAGCACGCGCAGGGCTGGTCGGATGAAGCCGCCGAGCGCATCGTCGCCCTGGGCCTCCCCATCGACGCCCGCCTGACCACCGTCGCCCAGAAGGCCAAGCCCACCACCGTGCCCGCCGGGTTCACCCCGTGGGATGCCATGGTGCGCAGCGTGCTGGCCGACATCGACGGCATCCTCGTCGATGTCCAGGCCGCGATCGACGGTCTCGACGAGGTCGACCTCACCAGCCAGGATGTCGCCATCGGCATCAAGGCGGGCCTGGAGAAGGACCGCTGGTTCCTCTTCGCCCACCTCGCCGAGTAATCACGTCTCCACGAAGCCCCGACCCGCGAGGGTCGGGGCTTCGTCGTGTCAGGCGCTGTCCGGCGGTGTCAGGCGGAGACGTGCGTGAGGCGACCGGCGATCATGGTGGCCGCAACCTGCATTCCGCGCATGGTCTTCTCG
>NZ_JANJFJ010000479.1:0-2986 GCF_024626565.1 Microbacterium sp. zg.Y909 | reverse complement strand
GCATCACGGGCCTTCTCGGGCCGAGCGGTGGCGGCAAGACGACGCTCATGCGGGCGATCGTGGGGGTTCAGATCGTGGCCGCAGGCAGCGTCACCGTTCTGGGCGAGCCGGCAGGCTCCATCGCCCTGCGGCGCCGGGTGTCGTACGCGACGCAGGGCGCCTCGGTGTACGACGACCTCACCGTGGAGCAGAACCTGCGCTACGCCGCGCGGCTGCTCGGCGCGACGGCATCCGATGTCTCACGCGTGATGGCCGATGTCGACCTCACCGCCCAGCGCACGCAGCCGGCAGGTCGCTTGTCAGGCGGGCAGCGCAGCCGGGTCTCGCTCGCCGTGGCCATGCTCGGCTCGCCCGATGTGCTGGTGCTGGACGAGCCCACCGTGGGACTCGATCCGGTGCTGCGGCAGAGTCTGTGGGCGATCTTCCGGCGCCTGGCCGATGCCGGTGCGACGCTCATCGTGTCGAGTCATGTGATGGACGAGGCGATGCGGTGCGACGACGTCGCGCTGATCCACGACGGAAGCGTGCTGACGCAGACGACGCCGCAGGGGCTCCTCCAGACCACTGGCGCGACCGACCCCGATGCGGCCTTCTTGACGCTCATCGAGCGCGGCCCGGCACGGGCGGGCGGGCATCTGCGGCGCGAGCATCGCCGCCGCGGCCGCCACGGGGGCGCGGTGTGAACCCGGGGCGCACGCTGGCCACCGCGGCGCGGGTGCTGCGTCAGCTCAGTCACGACCCCCGTTCGATTGCGCTGATGCTGGTGGCGCCGAGTCTGCTGGTCGGGCTGTTCTCCTGGCTCTTCGCTGACAGGGAAGGGGTGTTCGACACCTTCGGCGGCCCGATCCTGGCGCTCTTCCCGTTCGTGGTGATGTTCCTGGTCACCTCGGTGACGACGCTGCGGGAGCGTCGGTCGGGAACGCTGGAGCGGCTCATGGCGACCCCGCTGGGCAAGGGGGATTTCATCCTGGGCTACGCCCTGGCATTCGGCGCGATGGCGGCGCTGCAGGCCGTGGTCACGGTGTGGTTCGCGGTCGGGGTGTGCGGACTGAGCGTGGAAGGTCCGCTCTGGCAGCTGGGCCTTGTCGCCGTGATCGACGCCGTCCTCGGCACCGCGCTGGGGCTGCTCGCCAGCGCGTTCGCCCGAACCGAGTTCCAAGCCGTGCAGTTCATGCCGCTGCTCGTCTTTCCGCAGATCATCCTGGGTGGGCTGCTGATGCCCCGCGATGAGATGCCCGACGTGCTGTACGCGATCAGCGACTGGCTTCCCCTCAGTTACGCAGTCGATGCGATCAACGCGGTGACCGCAGGCGAGGAGGGCAGCGACCTGTGGGGTCCGCTGCTGGTCGTCGTGGCCTTCGCTGTCGGCTTCCTCGTGCTCGCCCCGCTGACCCTGCGGCGCAGGACGCCCTGAGCGCGGCGTCTGCGTCAGACCCCGCGCAGCTTCGTCGCGAGGTCCCGGAGCTGCCGCAGCTCGTCGTCGTCAAGTACCGACATGCGGGCGGCGATCGACTGTCCGTGGCGGGTGGCCAGACGGCGGAACATCGCGGTGCCCTCTGGGGTCGCCTGGAGCACGGCCCCGCGCCCATCGGTGGGGTCGGCGCATTTTGTCAGGAGTCCCCGTGACACCATGCGGTCGACCAGGCGCGAGACGCTCGGCTGGCTGATGAGCATGTTGGCGGTGACTTCGCGCAACCGCGCGCCCGATTCGCACCGGGTCACCGTCAGCATCACGTCGTACTCCGGCTGGGTCAGCCCCGATCCGTCGAAGTCGTCGCTGATCTCCTGGAACACCTCGTACTGAGCCCGGAACAGCGCCTCCCAGGCATCCACGGCGAGGCGTCGGTCGGTCATGGGGACCACTGTAGCCCCGCCGGTGCGAGCGACCGGGCGCAGCGGCGGACAGGCCCGCAGCGCGCCCATAGGCTGAACGCATGGTGCACGTTTTCAGAAGGATCGCGCTGACGTTCGCCCTGCTCCTGGTCGGGCTCGCAGCGTCCGCCGGAGCGCTCGGCCCGGTGGCGGCTGACGTCGACGACTTCACGTTCGACAGCCTCGACGTCGACTACAGCCTCACCCGCGCCGAGGACGGCACGAGCCGGCTGCGCGTGGTGGAGACGTTCGTCGCCGAGTTCCCCGACATCGACCAGAACCGCGGAGTGCGGCGCGCGATCCCGACGTCGTACAACGGGCAGCCCCTTAACCCGAGGCTCATCTCGATCACCGACGAGGCCGGCGTCGAGCGGCCGGCCGAGAGCGACAGTGACGACGGCGTCTTCGAGATGGTCTCGCGCGCCGACGACTACCTGCGTGGCGAGCAGACCTTCGTTTTCACCTACGACCTCGAAAACGTCACCTGGACCTTCGACGACGGTGGCCAGGAATTCTACTGGGACGTCAACGGCGTCGATTGGCTGCAGCCGTTCGGCGAGGTGACGGCGACCCTCCACATGGATGCCGATCTCGCCGGAGCGCTCGCGGGCCGCCAATCCTGCTATGTCGGCGACCAGGGCGCCACGCAACAGTGCGAGATTCAAGCGGTGACTGCTGAGGACGGCTCTGTGACCGTAACGGCGGATGCCGTAGACCTTGCTCCCTACGAGACGATGACCATCGCGGTCGGATTCGACCCCGACACCTTCGTGCTGTTCGACTCGTCGTACTTCGCGTCGGGGTGGGGCTGGGTGCAGGCAGCGTCTGCGCTCGGGATGGCCGGGGCGTTCGGTTTCGCGGTCTGGACGCGGCGGCGCTGGTTGCGCGACCGTCCCGGACGCCCGACGGTCATCGCGGAGTTCACGCCCCCGCCGGGGGTGGATGCCCTGGAGAGCGCCGTCATGCTCGGCAAGACGTCGAAGGCCATTCCGGCGGAGGTGCTCGAGCAGGCCATCGTGGGGTCCCTCCGCATCGTGGAGGGATCGAAACGCGCATTCGGCGGGTCGAAGCTGCAGGTGGAGCTGGTCGATCGCTCTCGGGCGGACCGCGACGG
>NZ_JANJFJ010000478.1:0-2987 GCF_024626565.1 Microbacterium sp. zg.Y909 | reverse complement strand
GTCATCGGGCTTCTCCGCGCCGACGACGCGCCCGTGGCCGCCGTCACCGCCCCCGACGCCGCCAGCGCCCTCGGCGTCAACGATCGCGTGCAGCTCGCCGACGCCGCACGCACGCTCAATGCCCGTGTCGTGCGGCGCTGGCAGCTCGAGGGGGCGACGATCCTCGACCCCGCCACGACCTGGATCGACGTCACCGCGACCCTCGCCCCCGACGTGACCGTGCTCCCCGGCTCGCACATCCTGCGTGCCACGTCCGTGGCCTCCGGCGCGGTCATCGGACCCGACACGAGCCTGGTGGACTGCGAAGTGGGGGAGGATGCCACGATCAGCCGCAGCGACGCGACCCTCGCCGTCATCGGTGCGGGCGCGACGGTGGGCCCGTTCGCGTACCTGCGGCCCGGCACGTACCTCGGAGACCGCGGCAAGATCGGCACGTTCGTCGAGACCAAGAACTCCACGATCGGCGAAGGCAGCAAGGTGCCGCACCTGTCGTACATCGGCGACACGACCATCGGCAGCGGGGTGAACCTCGGCGCCGGTGCGATCACGGCGAACTACGACGACATCGCCAAGCACCGCACAGAAATCGGCGACGAAGTGCACACCGGCTCGCACAACGTCTTCGTCGCGCCGGTTAGGATCGGAGATGGCGCGAAAACCGGTGCGGGTGCCGTCATCCGCAAGGATGTCCCCGCCGGCGCACTGGCACTGAGCGTGGCCCCCCAGCGCAATATCGAGGGGTGGGTCGAGACGAATCGACCGGGAACCAAGGCCGCAGATCTGGCGGCCCAGGCTCGGTCCGCACAGAAAGCGGACGATGGCTCGCAAGAACAAGACGGTTGACCTCGACAGGGCGAAGGACATCGCGCCCGGCGTCGTCGCGAAGACGAAGAAGCGCTTGGTCGTGGCTTCCGGCCGCTCCCACCTGGCGCTGGCCAGGGAGGTCGTCGGACACATCGGCACCGAACTGGTGCCGACCGAGTACCGCACGTTCGCGTCGGGTGAGATCCTCACCCGCTTCGAGGTGTCGATCCGCGGCTGCGACGTGTTCCTCATCCAGTCCTTCGGCCCGCCGGTCAACGAGTGGCTGATGGAACTGCTGATCATGCTGGATGCCGCCAAGCGCGCGTCCGCCAAGCGCATCACCGTCGTCGCGCCGTACTTCGCCTACTCGCGTCAGGACAAGAAGGGCCGCGGCCGTGAGCCGATCTCGGCCCGCCTGGTCGCCGACCTGCTGCGGACGGCGGGCGCCGACCGCGTCATGAGCGTCGACCTGCACGCCGCGCAGATCCAGGGGTTCTTCGACGGTCCCGTGGATCACCTCTTCGCCAAGCCCGTGCTGCTGGAGTACTTCCAGCGCACGCTGTCGCCCGAGGACCGCGCCGTGCTCACGGTGGTCTCGCCCGACACCGGACGTGTGCGCGTCGCCGACACCTGGTCCGACAGCCTCGGCGCCCCGCTGGCGATCATCCACAAGCGCCGCGACCCGAACGTGGCCAACCAGGTGACCGTCAACGAGATCGTCGGTGACGTCGCGGGCCGGGTGTGCCTGCTCGTCGACGACATGATCGACACCGGCGGCACCATCGTGAAGGCGGCCGAGGCGCTCAAGCGCAACGGCGCACAGCGCGTCATCGTCGCGGCCACGCACGCCATCTTCAGCGACCCGGCGACCGAGCGCCTCCAGAGCGACGCCATCGACGAGGTCGTCGTCACCGACACCATCCCGGTGCCCGAGCACAAGCGCTTCGAGCGTCTCACCATCCTTCCGATCGCGCCGCTGCTGGCGCGCGGGATCCAGGAGGTCTTCGAGGACGGCTCCGTCACGAGCATGTTCGACGGCGCCGCGTAGGGGCATGATGACCGACCGCGACGCGCAGGTCCCCACGACGGTCACCCGGCCGTTCGCTCAGGACGTCGCGGAGGTAGAGCGCGAGCTCGATGCGCAGCGCACCGGACTCAGCTCTTCCGACGCGGCCGCGCGCCTCGCGGACGTCGGCCGCAACGAGCTGCCGGAGCCGCCCCGCAAGCCCGCGATCCTGCGGTTCCTCGCCCACTTCAACGACACGCTGATCTACATCCTGCTCGGCGCGGCCGTGATCAAGGCGATCATGGCCGACTGGCTGGACTTCTCGGTGATCATGGCGGTCGCGATCATCAACGCGATCATCGGCTTCGTGCAGGAGGGGCGCGCCGAGAAGGCGCTCGCCGGCATCCGGGGCATGCTGTCCAGCTATGCCAGCGTCCGTCGCGACGGCGCCTGGGCCACCGTCCCGGCGGCGGAGCTCGTGCCGGGGGACGTCGTACGGCTCATGCCGGGCGACAAGGTGCCCGCCGACATGCGCCTCTTCGAGGCGTTCCAGCTGCGCATCGACGAGGCCGCGCTGACCGGCGAGTCCCAGCCGTCTTCGAAGGGCGTCGAGCCGGTGCCGGCGGATGCCGGTGTGGGCGACCGCGCCTGCATGGCGTTCTCGGGCACCATCGTCTCGGCCGGGCAAGGCCGCGGCATCGTCACCGCCACCGGCGGACGCACCGAGATCGGCACCATCCAGGCCCTCGTCGGCGAGGCGGGTTCGATCGCGACGCCGCTGACCAAGCAGCTGGACTCGTTCGGCCGCGTGCTCACGATCGTGATTCTCGGCATGGCGGCGACCATGGTGCTGATCGGCCGGTTCCTGCACGACATGCCGTTCGGCGACCTGATATCGGCGACGATCGGGTTCGCCGTCGCGGCGATCCCCGAGGGCCTGCCGGCGATGGTCACCATCACTCTCGCCATCGGGGTGCAGCAGATGGCGCGTCGCCACGCCATCACCCGCAAGCTCCCCGCCGTCGAGACGCTCGGCGCGGTCACGACCGTGTGCAGCGACAAGACCGGCACGCTCACCAAGAACGAGATGACGGTGCGACGCCTCGTCACCGCGCGCGGCGCGTATGTGACGACCGGCCTCGGCTACGACCCCACGGGCGAGATCAGTGCGGTCGGC
>NZ_JANJFJ010000477.1:0-2990 GCF_024626565.1 Microbacterium sp. zg.Y909 | reverse complement strand
GGCTTCTACTTCTGGTGGCCGAAGTGGACCGGCCGCATGCTCAACGAGCGCCTCGGCTACGTGCACTTCTGGATGCTGTTCATCGGCTTCCACATGACCTTCCTCGTGCAGCACTGGCTGGGCGTGGACGGCATGGTGCGCCGCTACGCCGACTACTCGGCCGCTGACGGCTGGACCTGGGAGAACCAGATCTCCACAGTGGGTGCGATGATCCTCGGCGCCTCGATGCTGCCGTTCTTCCTCAACGTCTGGATCACGGCGCGCAAGGCTCCGAAGGTGACCGTCAACGACCCGTGGGGTTACGGGGGTTCGCTGGAGTGGGCGACCAGCTGCCCGCCGCCGCGGCACAACTTCACCTCGATCCCGCGCATCCGCAGCGAACGCCCGGCGTTCGACGTCAACCACCCGGAAGCGGCCGTGCCGGTCGGTGTGGGTCCCGCCAAGGACGCGCCCGATGCCCCCGTTGTCGATGTCGCCGAGGGAGAGGTGAAGTAGCGATGAAGACCAATGTCAACCTCTGGTGGCTCCTCGCCGGCTTCTTCTTGCTGGTCGCAATCGTCTACACCTGGTGGAACATCATCGCCTACCCCGAGCTCGCCTGGTACCAGGCGATCGAGTGGGTCGGCACGGTTGCTCTGTTCTTCTCGGTCTTCATGTCCGCGCTGATCGGGTTCTATGTCGGCCGCGTGCACAAGGCCCAGGGCGGTGAGCTGCCCGAGGACATCCTCACGGCGGACATCGACGACGGCGACCCCGAGATGGGTGAGTTCAGCCCGTGGTCGTGGTGGCCGATCGTCCTGGCCTTCTCGGCTGCACTGGCCATGATCGGCTTCGCCGTCGGCACCTTCATGATCCCGATCGGCGTCGCCGTCTTCGTCATCGCCATCGTGGGCTGGGTGTTCGAGTACTACCGCGGGTACTTCGCTCGCTGAGCGCCACGCCATGTCGGCTCGACTGAGAGCCGCCGCCGTCTCGGACGTCGGCGAGTTCCGCACCGTCAACCAGGATGCCGCGTTCGCGGCATCCTGGGGGGCGGGCGTCGCCGACGGAGTCGGCGGGGGACCGGCGGGGGATCTCGCATCCGCGGCGCTCCTTCACCGCCTGGCGGCCGGCGCTCCCGAGATGCGGGATGCAGAGAACCTGGTATCGCGCATCCGCTGGGCGAACTGGGACATCGGCGCGCACACGCGACGAAACCCCGCCCTCGCGGGCATGGCCACGACGCTCACCGGGCTGTGGTTCGCGGGCACCGGTGAACTGCTGCTCGCCCACACCGGCGACTCCCGCGCCTACCTGCTGCGGGACGGTCTGCTCACGCGCCAGACGCGCGACGACTCGCTCGTGCAGGCTCTGGTCGACCAGGGTCTCCTCAGCCCGGAGGAAGCCGCTGTGCACCCGCGCCGCAATGTCATCACGGCGTCGCTCAGCGGAGACGACGAAGACACCGTCAGCGTCGCAAGCGTGGACGCGGTGCTCGGGGATCGATGGCTGCTGTGCAGCGACGGGGTGAGCGACTATGTTCCCCATGAGGAGCTGGAGCGGCTTCTCGCGCTAGCCCCGACCCCCGAACGCGCGGCGGACTGGGTCGTGCGAGTCGCCTTGGATGCCGGCACCCGCGACAACGCGACAGCCGTCGTGTGCGACATCGTCGCGGCAACCGACCGGGTGTCACCCGACGCCCCGGTGTTCGCCGGCGCGGCGGCGGCCCGCTTTCTCGAGGGCCTCGACAGCGCCTGAGTTCGCTCGTCGTGCCTTAGCGCACCACCATGGTGAGCGGATCGAACCGGCGCGCCAGCGGCCCGTCGTCGTCCTGCGTCGGCAGCCCCTCGCGCACCCAGTACTCGTAGCCGCCGATCATCTCCCGCACGGAGTACCCCGCCGCGGCGAAGGCCAGGGCCGCTTTGGCGCCCGCGTTGCATCCGGGTCCCCAGCAGTACACGACGACCGGTGTCGCCCGGTCGATCTCTGCCGTCGCGCGCGCCGGGATCTCGCGGTAGGGCAGGTGCACCGCGCCCGCGACGCGTCCCTGTGCCCACGCCGCGTCGCTGCGCACATCGACGATGGTCAGGGCGGTCCCCGCGCGCTGAGCCTCGTACACGTCGCTCGCGTCGGTCTCGTGGCGCAGCTTCGCGGCGAAGTAGGTCTCGGCATCCGTCATGCCGCCACCGTAGCGCGGCCATCGTGGCGGTCACATCGGCGGGCGGTCGCAGGGGGGAGGAATCCTGCCATGCCCTCCACGGGAGACGAGAAAGGCCCCGGCGCGGAACGCCGGGGCCTTTCTCTTATCGGGACTCAGGAGTCCTTCTTGTCCTTCTTGTCGCTCTCGTCGGGGATGATCACGTTCGACGGACGCACGGCCGTCTCGCTGTTGTGACCGTCGTCGATCGGGTGCAGGGGAGCGTCGGGGACGCCGGCGCGCTCGTGGGCGCCCTGCAGTTCAGCGGCTTCCTCTTCCTGCATGTGCTCGAGCGAGTGGTGCTGGTGCTCCAGCGCCGCGTCGAGCTCGGTCTGCGTGAGCGGCGTGAGGCGGTCTTCGAAGAACCAGCGCGACAGTGCGGAGCGCATGTTCTCGTGCCACGGGATGCGTCCCTTGGCATTGGGGCGCACAACCAGCGGGGCGTTCGTCTCGACATCGACCAGCTTGACGCGCTCGTACTCGTCGACCGGCTGGTGCACCTCGATGTACTCGCCGCCGGGGAGGCGGACGATGCGGCCGGATTCGTAGCCGTGCAGCACGATCTCGCGGTCCTTCTTCTGCAGCGCGAGAGCGATGCGCTTGGCGACGAAGTAGGCGAGGATCGGCCCGACGATGAGCAGTGCCTGCAGGGCGTGGATGACGCCCTCCATCGTCAGATGGAAGTGCGTGGCGATGAGGTCGGACGAAGCCGCAGCCCACAGCACCGCGTAGAAGGTGACACCTGCGGCGCCGATGGCGGTGCGGGTGGCGGCGTTGCGGGGACGCTGGGCGATGTGGTGCTCGCGCTTGTCGC
>NZ_JANJFJ010000476.1:0-2996 GCF_024626565.1 Microbacterium sp. zg.Y909 | reverse complement strand
GTCGCATGAACTTCGGTGTCAGCATCCTGTTCCGCGCCATCCCGCTCCTGATGGGAGCGGTCTGCCTCAGCTTCGGCTGGTACGTCTTCGCCGGGGGCGACGACCCTGCCCACCGGACGGCGGGCCATGTGCTGATGGCATTGACGGCCATCTGCATCGCACTGTTCACCACGGCCGCGATGATCATCCGCCAGCTGACCCGCACCTTCGCTCCGATCTGGAAGGTGGTCCTGCCGGTGCTCGGTTACGGAGTCGCAGCCGCCACCGCGATCTGGGGGCTGGTCATCCGCGGCGGGCCATCGAACGCCGACTTCGTCGCCGGGCACGTCGTGTTCGGCGTCGGGCTGATCGCCGCCTGCGTCACGACGGTCGCCGTCGCCTCGAGCGCGTTCACACTGATCACGGACAACGCGGCCCGCCGGCACGAGGACGGCGCTCCGGACGGTGCGTACGGCAGGGCTGTCATGGTGGGACTGATCTGCATCCCGGCGACGGCCGCGCTGGTGCTGGTCGTCTGGGCGGCGGTCTTGCTCACCGATTCGGCCGAGGCGCCCCGCTACATCGCCGGTCACGTCATGATCGGCCTTGCGGCCATCTGCGCCAGCCTCATCTCCCTGGTGGCCACGGTCGGCCGGCAGGTGCGCAACGAGTTCGACGAGCCCGAGCGCTGGGCGTGGACGAGCTGGGTGCTCGCCATGGGCACCCTCGCCGTCGTCTGGGGGCTGGTCGTGCTGTTCGGCTCGGACCGGCCCGAGCGCCTTGCGCCGGGCTGCATTCTCATCGGGCTGGGCATGATCTGCTACAGCGTCGTCTCGAAGGTCTTCTTGCTGGCCGCGGTGTGGCGGCGGCATTTCGAGCTGGCGAACCGGGTGCCCCTCATCCCGATCTTCACGTGTCTGGCGTGCCTGTTCTTCGCGGCGTTCCTGGCCGAGGCGGCCACCACCGACCCCGGGCTCTTCATCCCCGCGCGCGTGCTCACCGGTTTGGGGGCGGTGTGCTTCACGCTGTTCTCGATCGTGTCGATCCTCGAAGCGGGGACCTCGGGAAAGTCCTGACCCAAAGATCCATTCACGGGAATAGATGCCGGAAAACGGTCGTTGGGCGTGACAGACCGCCGGACAGCCCGGCGCACGATGGAGGACGCCATGACCGAAGCGACGAACGCAACCACGATCGAGATTCCCGGCTACAAGGCCGGAACCTGGGTGCTCGACCCCTCGCACAGCGAGGTTTCGTTCAGCGTGCGCCACATGATGATCTCGAAGGTGCGCGGTACGTTCGACGTCAAGAGCGGCACGATCGTGGCCCCCGAGAACCCCCTCGGCGTGCGCGTGACCGCCTCGGCCGACGTCGCGTCGGTGAACACGAAGGACGAGGGACGTGACGCCCACCTGCGCTCGGCGGAGTTCTTCGACGCCGAGAACCACCCCACGCTCGACTTCGTGTCGAACGCCGCGCGGCTCGTCGACGGCGACTTCCTGATCGACGGCGATCTGACGATTCGCGGCATCACGCGGCCGGTGACCTTCGAGGTCGAGTTCGGCGGCTTCGGCACCGACCCCTGGGGCAACTACAAGGCCGGAGCCACGGCCAAGACGGTCATCAACCGCGAGGACTTCGGTCTCACATGGAACGCCGCGCTCGAGACCGGCGGTGTGCTGGTGGGCAAGGACGTGACCATCACGCTCGACCTGCAGGGTTCGTTCCAGGCCTGACCGTCGAAGGGCGGATGCCGCGGGCCCTCGGGTCAGGCGGCATCCGCCCGTCGTCGCCTCCGCACCCGCAGGCGGTTCTGCGCGAGCAGGATGCCCAGCAGCACCAGCACCGCCCCGGCGGGCTCGTTCCAGTGCAGGGTCTCGCCGAGCAGGACGATGCCCAGCGCCACCCCCACGACCGGCGTGATGTAGGTGACCGTCGACGCGCGGGTGGGGCCCCAGGCTCGCAGAACGTTCTGATTCCAGATGTAGGCGACCCCTGTGCCGAGGCACCCCAGTGCCAGCAGGCTGAGCACGATCGGCACGTCCAGGCGCACAGGGCTCTGCGCCACGACAGGCGTGAGTGCGAGCATGATCGCGGCGGCGATGCCGATGTTGAGGAACGAGAAGACCAGCGCGCTCATTCCGGAGTTCGACAGGAATCGCCGCATGTACGCGAGGCTGAAGCCGTAGCAGGCTGTCGCGCCGAGGATCGCGAGCTGTGCGAGCAGGCTCTGGGTCAGATCCAGCCCCTGCCACGGCGCGATGATCACCATGACCCCGGCAACGCCGACGAGGATGCCGGCGATCTGAGCGGCCTTGAGCCGCTCGACGCGGAACACGGCCCAGGCCATCACCGCGGTCATGATCGGCGTCGTCGCGTTGTAGATGCTCGCAAGGCCCGACGTGACGTACTGCTGCGCCCATGAGAAGAGCAGGAACGGCGCGACGCAGAACGACAGGGCGAGCGCCGTCATGTGGCCCCAGAGGCGCAGTCGACGGGGAAGATGCTCCCGCCGCAGCGCCACGAACACCCCGAGGGTCAGTGCCCCCAGCACGAGCCGGGCCCAGACGACCTGAGCGGGGGAGACGCCCTCGAGGGCGACCTTCATGAACAGGAAGCTCGATCCCCAGATGATCCCGGTGAGCAGGAACTGCACGGTCAGTGCAGCCGCCCCCGGTTGACGCAGCGGCCCCGACGGCGGTGCGGCGGGCGAGGTCGGTGTGACGATCGGGACGGGTGCGGTGCTCACGCGGCGACTCTAGGCCCGGGGTGGGACACGGGGAGCGGGCGGACGGTGCGTCGACCGGAATCCGCCGACGAACGTCCGGATCCCTGCGGCCGGTCGCCGACGGCGCCGGCGATGACGTCGGCCCGGATGCTGCCGGTGCTGCCGGGCTGATAGACTTTCCAGGTTGCCGTTAGATCGGCCGCGGATAAAGAGAGCCCACGCATCAGGCGTCGGGCGCCGCGCAACGAGGAGAGAGGGGATCACCTATGGCACTGGAAGCAGAAGTCAA
>NZ_JANJFJ010000475.1:0-3003 GCF_024626565.1 Microbacterium sp. zg.Y909 | reverse complement strand
GCTCCGCGCAGCGGCACCGCGATCGACGTCGACGGCGCCGTGGCGATCGCGGAGGGCATCGGCTACCCGGTGCTCGTGCGACCGAGCTTCGTGCTCGGCGGCCGCGGCATGGAGATCGTCTACGACACCCCCAGCCTGCGCGACTACTTCGTGCGCATCGCCGACCAGGCCATCATCGGACCCGGCATGCCGCTGCTGGTGGACCGGTTCCTCGACGACGCGGTGGAGATCGACGTCGACGCGCTGTACGACGGCACCGACCTGTACATCGGCGGCGTCATGGAGCACCTCGAAGAAGCCGGCATCCACTCGGGCGACTCCAGCTGCACGCTGCCGCCGATGTCGCTCGGCCGGGGCGAGATCGACCGCGTGCGCGAGGCGACGCGGTCCATCGCCGAGGGCGTGGGCGTGCGGGGTCTGCTGAACGTGCAGTTCGCCGTCAGCGCGGGCGTGCTCTACGTCATCGAGGCGAACCCGCGCGCCAGCCGCACGGTGCCGTTCGTGTCCAAGGCGCTCGGCATACCCCTGGCCAAGGCGGCCGCCCGCATCATGGCAGGAACCCCCATCGCCGGGCTCATCGCCGAGGGGATGCTGCCCGAACAGGACGGCTCCCGCGTGCCGCTGGATGCCCCCATCGCCGTCAAGGAGGCGGTGCTGCCGTTCAAGCGCTTCCGCACCAAGGACGGCCGCATGGTCGACTCCGTGCTCGGCCCGGAGATGCGCTCCACCGGTGAGGTCATGGGCATCGACCGCGACTTCCCGACGGCATTCGCCAAGAGCCAGGCGGCGGCGTACGGCGGCATGCCGTTGTCGGGGACCGTCTTCATCTCGGTCGCCGACGACGACAAGCGCGCCGTGATCCTGCCCGCGCACCGCCTGCAGGAGCTCGGGTACACCATCACCGCGACCGAGGGCACGGCTGAGATCCTGGCGCGCAACGGCATCGCCGTCACGGTGGTGCAGAAGTACTCCGCGACGATCGAGAGCGGCGAGCCCAACATCGTCGACCTCATCAACGCGGGCGAGATCGACATGATCGTCAACACGCCCTCGGGCGGGATCTCCCGTGCCGACGGATACGAGATCCGGGCCGCGGCCGTGGCCGCCGACAAGGCGCTGTTCACCACCATGGCGGTGCTCGGCGCCGCCGTCAGCGCCCTGCCGGTGCTGCGCGAAGGGTTCCGCGTGCGGAGCCTGCAGGAGTACGCCGCCGACCGCGCCGCAGATCTGGCCGCGAGCCGGGGCGCCCGAGGAGGACGATGACCGGCTTCGGCGGGCGACTGCGCGAGGCCCTCGCGACGCGGGGTCCTCTCTGCGTCGGGATCGATCCGCACGAGCACCTGCTGGCCGAATGGGGCCTGCCTTCGACGGCAGCAGGCACCCGTGAGTTCGGGCTGCGCGTCGTGGATGCCGCGGCCGGCCGCGTCGGCATCGTCAAGCCCCAGGTGTCGTTCTTCGAGCGGTGGGGGTCCGCCGGCTTCGCGGCGCTCGAGGACGTGCTCGCGGCGGCGCGCGCGGCGGGGCTCGTCGTCATCGCCGACGCCAAGCGCGGCGACATCGGCACGACCATGGACGCCTACGCCCGCGCGTGGCTGACCCCCGGGTCTCCACTCGAGGCCGACGCCGTGACCCTCAGCCCGTATCTCGGGGTGGGGGCGCTCACCGGCACGCTGGAGTACGCGCTGCAGCACGGCAAGGGCGCGTTCGTGCTCGCCGCCACCAGCAACACCGAAGCCCGCCGGCTGCAGGGCGCCCTCGACGACGACCGCGCCGCGACGGTCGCCGCGCTCGTGGTGGAGGAGGTCTCGGCCTTCAACGCACGCACCGCCGCGGCAGGGGAGCCCGCCGGCGTCGGCTTCGTGATCGGCGCGACCGTCGACCTCGCTCAGGCAGGGCTGTCGGGCGCGCTGGCTCCAGCGGCCCCCGTGCTGGCACCCGGCTTCGGCGCCCAGGGCGCCCGGCCGGAGGACCTGGTCGCGCTGGCTGAGGCCCTTGCCTCACCGGTCGTCGCCAGTGAGAGTCGCAGCATCCTGTCGGCGGGTCCGACGACACTGGCCGCGCGCATCGCTGAGCGCGCGGCGCTGTACCCGGAGGTGGAACATGGTTGATGCACAGCATCCTCCCGAGGTCGACCGCGCCGCGGCATCCCGCCGTGCGGTCGCCGCCCGTCGTGAGCGCGCGGCGCTCAAGCGCGACGTCGCCACGCGCGTGATCTCGCCGCAGGAGCTGCTGCGCCGCGCACTTGCCGAGCCGGGCTCGCCGGCGGGCGCCATGCGGGTGCCGGAGTTCCTGACGTCCATCCCCGCGATCGGAGAGGGAAAGCGCGACCGCATCCTGCAGCAGCTGGGCATCTCGCCCGTCAAGCGCCTGGGCGGCCTCGGCACGCGCCAGCGCGTGGCGCTGCAGCGCTTTCTCGACGAGCGCTGGCCGGAGCCGGCCGCCCGTGCCGGTCGCAGCCGGCTGATCGTGCTGGCCGGCCCCACGGCCGTGGGCAAGGGGACGGTCGCCGCGTACATCAAGGAGCACCACCCCGAGATCATGCTGTCCGTCTCGGCGACCACGCGCGCGCCGCGACCGGGCGAGGTCGAGGGCGAGCACTACTTCTTCGTCGACGACGCCGAGTTCGACCGGCTGGTGCGCGACGGCGAGCTGCTCGAGCACGCCACCGTGCACAACCACCACCGCTACGGCACGCCCCGCGCGCCGATCGACGCGGCGCTGGCCGACGGGCGCACCGTGCTGCTGGAGATCGACCTGCAGGGCGCCCGCCAGGTGCGTGCGGCCGAGCCGAGCGCGACGCTCGTCTTCCTGCTGCCGCCGAGCTGGGACGAGCTGGTGCAGCGCCTGGTCGGGCGGGGCACCGAGGGCGACGAGGAGCGCGCCCGGCGCCTGCGCACCGCCAAGGTGGAGCTCGCCGCGCAGGGCGAGTTCGACTACCGCGTGGTCAACGACGACGTGGCGCACGCCGCCGCGGAGGTCGCGAAGATCGCGCACTGACGGTGC
>NZ_JANJFJ010000058.1:0-12860 GCF_024626565.1 Microbacterium sp. zg.Y909 | reverse complement strand
TCTGCAGACGCCCGTGGCCTTGCCCTGGGCCGTGGTCGTCTCGTCGCAGACGGCCGACCGCCTCGGCATCGGCTACGGCGGCTTCACCCTCGTCGCCGCCTACGACGAGCCCCTGTCGGTCACGGCACTGGACCGGTTGCGCGCCGACGCCGAGGCCGCGTCGCGCATGAACCCCGACGTCTACCTGTGGCCTCAGCTCGAGAGCGGCCCGTCCGCCCCGGCCGGCTGGCTGTGGCTCATCCTCGGTGCGACCGCCGTGCTCGTGATCGCCGCGAGTGCGGTCGCGCTGGGCCTCGCGCGGGTCGAGCGCCGCCCGGATGATGCGACGCTCGCCGCCGTCGGCGGCAGCAGGCGTCTGCGCCGCGGCATCGCGCTGTGGCAGGCGCTGGTGATCACCGGGCTCGGCACCGTGACGGGTGCCGTCGCCGGCATCCTGCCGGTGTGGGGCGTCGTGCTGGCCGGTCAGAACACCTACAACCCGCCGCAGCTGTCCGACCTGCCGTGGCCCTGGCTCGCGTTGCTGGCCTTCGGCCTGCCGCTGGCGATCGCGCTCGTGTCGTGGCTCGTGCCGCCGCGGCATCCGGATCTCACCCGTCGCACCGCGATCGCGTGATCAGTCGCGTCGCCGGGTCGACTCCCGCACGACCAGATGGGTCGGCAGCGGGGTCGACTCGGTGACGGCATCGGGCTCCTCGACCGCCAGCAGCACCTTCTGCATGATGAGCTCCCCGAGGGCGGCGAAGTCCTGGCGCACCGTCGTCAGGGGTGGCAGCAGGAACGCCGCCTCCGGCACGTCGTCGAAGCCCATCACGCTGACGTCCTCGGGCACCCGCAGCCCACGCTCGCGCAGGGCCGAGAGCACGCCGATCGCCATGTGGTCGTTGCCGACGAACACCGCGTCGCCGGGCGCGAGGTCCAGCGCCAGCCCGCGCCGATGGCCGCTCGCCGCCGACCAGTCGCCGTGCTCGGGCTCGACGGCCTCCAGCCGACGGGCGGCCAGCTCGTCGCGCCAGCCGCGCAGCCGCTCCAGCGCGTCGGGGTTCCGGGGCGGTCCTGCCAGGTGCAGGATGCGCTCGTGCCCCTGCTCGGCGAGGTGCCGCACGGCGGCGCGGGCCCCGCGGTACTGGTCGATCGAGACGAGATTCGGATGCCGGCGCTGGGTCGCCGCTGCCGCGACCAGCGGCACGCTGACGTCGAGCCCCTGCACCACCTCGAGCACGGCGACGTCGTTGACGATGAGCACGATGGCATCCACCCGCTGGCGCATCAGGCCTTCGACGACGGTGCGGATGCCGGCGGGGTCGGGATCCAGCGACGAGACGGCATCCACCGAGTACCGCTCGCCCCGCGCGGCGACGTTGAAGTGCGTCGCGATGGAGGTGGGACCGAAGTCCGACACCCCGGGCGTGACGAGCCCGATCGTGCGGGTGCGGCGCGTGACGAGGGCACGGGCCGCTGGCGACGGGCTGTAGCGCAGCTGGGCGATCGCCTGCTCGACGCGGGCCCGGGTCGCGGGACGCACGTTGGGCAGGTCGTTGAGCACCCGCGAGACGGTCTGGTGCGAGACCCCAGCGAGGCGCGCGACGTCGAAGATGTTCGCCGCCCTGGCGCTCTTGTCCTCGCTCATGCGGGACCCTCCTGCCCGTCGTCGTCGGGCTGTGCGACGAGGGCCAGCAGCGAGTCGGCGGTGAGGTCCTCCGACGGCACGATCTCGACGACCCGACCGTCGCGCAGGATCGCGACACGGTCGGCGACGCGCAGCACCTCTTCGAGCTCGGCCGAGATGAACGCGACCGACAGCCCGTTGTCGGCGAGCTCGCCGACGAGGTTCTGGATGTCGACCTTCGCCCCCACGTCGATGCCGCGGGTGGGCTCGTCCAGCACGATCACGCGCGGCGAGAGCGCCAGCAGGCGCGCCAGCAGCACCTTCTGCTGGTTGCCGCCCGACAGGGTGCCGGCGGGCCGGTCGGGATCGGCGGGACGGATGCCGAGCGCTTCGATCCAGCTGACGGCGAGCTCGCGGCGTCGCGCGTCGGGCATGCGGTGCAGAATTCCGCGCTGGGCCTGGAGGGCGAGGGTGATGTTGTCCTGCACGCTGAGCTCGCTGATGATGCCCTCGGTGCGCCGGTTCTCCGAGGAGTAGACCACGCCGAGCGAGATCGCCTGCCGGGGGCTGTGCAGGCTGGCGGGTCGCCCCGCGATGCGCAGGATGCCGGCATCCACCCGGTCCACGCCCGTCAGCGCCCTGGCCAGTTCCGTGCGCCCGGAGCCCAGCAGGCCGGCCAGGCCCAGCACCTCACCCTCCGCCAGGGCGACGTCGGGGTCGCCCGGCTGCGGCCGGGGCGTCGCGCCACGCGCCTGCAGATAGGCCGGGGGAGCATCGTCGGGATCGGTCTCGGGGCGCGAGCGCACCCCGAGCTCGGCGATGGAGCGGCCGAGCATCTTCTGCACCAGGTCGATGCGCAGCAGCTCGTCGGGGACGTACTCGCCCACGAGGCGCCCCCCGCGCAGCACCGTGATGCGGTCGCAGATCTCGTACACCTGATCGAGGAAGTGGGAGACGAACAGCACCGCCACCCCGCGGGCGGTGAGCTCGCGGATGACGCGGAAGAGCTCGGCGACCTCATCGAGATCGAGGCTGGAGGTCGGTTCGTCCAGCACCAGCACCCGCACGTCGGTGGAGATCGCGCGCGCGATCGCGACGAGCTGCTGCACGGCGGGGGCGTGGCTGCCCAGCAGCGTGCTCGGGTCGATGTCCAGTCCCAGGTCGCTCAGCACCGCGCGGGCGCGCCGCCGCATCGCGGGCCAGTCCAGCGCGCCGAAGCGCCGGGGCTCGCGGCCCAGGCAGATGTTCTCCGCGACGGTGAGGTTCGGCAGCAGATCGATCTCCTGGTAGACCGTGCTGATGCCGGCGGCCAGCGCATCGTGCGGTGAGGAGAACCGGCGCGCGCGGCCCTCGACACGCACCTCGCCGGCATCCAGACGCAGCGCGCCCGTCAGCGCTTTGATGAGGGTCGATTTGCCGGCGCCGTTCTCACCCATCAGCGAGTGCACTTCGCCGGGGAACATGCGGAAGTAGACGTCGTCCAGCGCTGTCTCGACACCGAAGCGCACCGTGGCGCCCGCGATCTCGACGACCGGAGGGACGACGTTGTGCATGGAGTCCATCATGCCGGGACCAGGCCCCCCGACCGGTCCCGGCATGCGGTCAACGGCGCTGAGCCGCAGACCGGGCGACGATGATGCGCTGGACGACGACGAACAGCAGCAGCAGCGCGCCGATCGAGATGCGGGTCCAGGACTGGTCCGCACCGAGGAACGAGATGACCGTCTTGATCGTGCCGTAGACGAAGACGCCGATCATCGAGCCGACCACGAACCCGCTTCCGCCGGTGAGCAGCGTGCCGCCGATCACGACCGCGGCGATCGTGTCGAGCTCGGTGCCGATGCCGTTGAGCGGATACGACGCCCCCGTGTACGCGGTGAAGACGACGCCCGCGAGCCCCGCGCACACCCCGCTGACGACGTAGGCGAGGATCTTCGTGCGCACCACCGGCAGTCCCATGAGGCGGGCGGACTGCTCGCTGCCGCCGATCGCGTAAATCGTGCGGCCGAAGCGGGTGAAGTGCAGTACGAGCGCCCCGACGAGCACCACCAGCAGGGCCAGGATGCCGGTGGGGGTGATGTACCAGCTGCCGGGTGCGACCTGCAGGCGCGTGGACTGCAGCCAGAGGATCGCCGGGTCCTCCACTTTGATCGAGGACAGGCTCACCATGAAGGCCAGACCTCTGGCGGCGAACATCGCCGCCAGTGAGGCGATGAACGGCTGCACGTCGAAATAGTGCACGAGCACGCCGACCGCCAGCCCCATCCCGGCGCCGATGGCGAGCATGAGCGGGATGACGACGGCCGTGGGCAGCCCGTCGCGCAGCAGGCTCGCCCCCAGCATCCCCGTGAACGCCATCACCGCGCCCACCGACAGGTCGATGCCGCCGGTGAGGATGACGAAGGTCATGCCGACCGCGAGGATCAGCAGGTAGGCGTTGTCCAGCAGCAGGGACGACAGCACGCGCGGCGTGAAGAAGTTGCCGAAGTACAGCTGCGCACCCACGAGCAGCAGCAGCAGGATCGTCACGGCGGCCAGAACCGGGATCCAGGTCACGCGACGGCTGGTGAAGCGGCGCATCGAGCCGACGGCGGATGCCGCGCGGGTCTCTCCCGCCACGGTGAGACCGGTCATCGGACCACCTCCGGGGTCTTCGGCGTCCGCGACGAGGTCGCCAGGCGCGAGAGGCCACCGCGCAGCCGCGGCGACTGGATGAGCACGACGATGACCACGACGATCGCCAGGAACAGCGGACTGACCGCCGGCGGCACCCCCAGGAACGTGATGGTGGACTTCAGGGTCTGGATGGTGAAGACGCCGACGACGGTGCCGGCGATCGAGAACTTGCCCCCCATGAGCGACGTCCCACCCAGCACGACGGCGAGGATGGCATCGAGCTCGATGTACAGCCCGGCGGCGTTGGCGTCGGCGGCGGAGATGTTCGAGCTGTAGAGGATGCCGGCCAGCCCTGCGAGCAGTCCGCTGGCGGCATACGCGCCCCACACGATGCCGCGCGAGCGCACGCCGGCGAGGCGGCTGGCCTCGGGGTTGATGCCGACGGACTCCGTGAGCACACCGAGCGCCGTGCGCCGTTCGGCGACCGCCACGATCACGATCGCGACCAGGGAGACGTAGAACGCCACCGGCAGTCCCAGGACGTAGCCCTGCGCCAGGAAGCGGTACGGCGCACTGTTGATCGTGGTGATGAAGCCGCCGGTGATCAGCAGCGCCACTCCGCGACCGGCGAGCATGAGCACGAGGGTGGCGATGATGGGCTGGATGCCGACGACGGCGACGAGGAATCCGTTCCACAGCCCCAGCACGAGGGCGACGGCGACGCCGGCGAGGATCGCCACGAGCACCGTGCCGAGGTCGTCGGGGGAGGGGGAACCGGAGATGATCGTCAGGGCCACCGCGCCCGAGACGGCCATGATCGCTCCGACCGACAGGTCGATGCCGCGGGTGGCGATGACGAGCGTCATCCCCAGCGCCACGAGCATGAGGGGAGCGCTGTTGCGCAGGATGTCGATGAGCGGGCCGTAGAGCTGCCCGTCGCGCACGGTGACGCTGATGAACGACGGTCGCGCGATGGTGTTGACGACGATGAGGGTCAGCAGGGCCGCGATGGGCCAGAACAGCCGCTGACGGACGAGTCTTCTCATGCGACGTTCTCCACGTGGTCGGAGGTCTCCGGGGATTCCTCGGCGATGACCTCGACGAGGTCGCTGACATCGATGTCGTGCGAGGTGAGTTCGCCGATCTTACGGCGATCGCGCATCACGACGATGCGCTGGGCGAGGCGCACCACCTCTTCGAGTTCGGAGGAGATGAACACCACGGCCAGCCCCTGCTCGGCGAGCTCGGCGACCTTGCGCTGGATGTCGGCCTTCGCGCCCACGTCGATGCCGCGGGTGGGCTCGTCGAGGATGATCAGCTGCGGCGCCGTGGCGAGGCTGCGTGCCAGCAGCACCTTCTGCTGATTGCCGCCGGAGAGGTTGCGGATGAGTGCCTGCGGGTTGGCCGGCCGCACGCCCAGGGCGCGGATGTACTCGTCGACGATGGCATCCTGCTCGGACTTGCGCATCTTGCGCAGCGCGCCGCGCTTGGCCTGGATGCCGAGGATGATGTTCTCCGCCACCGTCAGGTCGCCCACCACGCCCTCGGCGCGGCGGTCCTCCGACGAGAACGCGATGCGCCGGTCGATCGCGTGGCGCGGCGCGGTGATGCGTGCCGTGCGGCCGCGCACGCGGGTGGTGCCGGAGTCGGCGCGGTCCGCCCCGTACAGCAGGCGGACGAGCTCGGTGCGGCCGGAGCCGAGCAGGCCGGCGAGCCCCACGACCTCGCCGTCGAACACGTCGATGTCGGTGGCTTCGAGCACGCCGCGCCGGCCGATCGCCTCGGCGCGGAGCACCGGTTCGCCGGTGCGGTCGATGGCGCGCTCGGCGCTGCGCGAGAGCGCGTCGAGCACGTCGAGCTCGCGACCGATCATCTTCGCGATGAGCTCCCCCCGAGGCAACTCGGTGACGGCGTACTCTCCCACCAGCCGACCGTTGCGCAGCACCGTGATGCGGTCGGAGATCTCGTAGACCTGGTCGAGGAAGTGCGTGACGAACAGGATCGCCACGCCGCGGTCGCGGAGGTCCCGGACGACCGCGAACAGCTGCTCGACCTCGGTGCGGTCCAGGCTCGAGGTGGGTTCGTCCAGCACCAGCACGGCGGCATCGGTGACCATCGCCCTGGCGATGGCGACCAGCTGCTGGATCGCGATGGAGTGGCTGCCCAGCAGCGATCGGGTGTCGATGTGCACGCCGAGTCCCGCCAGATGCCGTGCGGACTCGCTGTGCAGCCCCGCCCAGTCGATGCCGCCCAGCCGCCGCGGCTCGTGCCCGAGCATGACGTTCTCGCCGACCGAGAGGTTGGGGCAGAGGTTGACCTCCTGATAGACGGTGGAGACCCCGGCGGACTGCGCGTCGGCGGTGGAGCGGAACTCGCGCTCCTGCCCGCGGACGCGGATGGTGCCGGCATCCACGGCGTAGACGCCGGTGAGCGCCTTGATGAGGGTGGACTTGCCCGCGCCGTTCTCGCCCATGAGCGTGTGCACCTCCCCGGCGCGCAGCGTCAGGTCGACGTCGTCGAGGGCTTTCACGCCGGGGAACTCCACGCTGATGCCGCGCAGCTCGACGGGATGCGTGGCGGCGGCGGTGGTGCCGTGCGAAGTCATGCCGATCTCCTCCAGGAGAGGCTCGGGGGCCGGTGAGACCGGCCCCCGAGCGGTGGGTCAGCGATCAGTAGGGACGGGAGTCCAGCACTTCTGCTGCCTGCTCCTGCGTGAAGCTCTGGTCCTCGACGATCGTGCGCTTGTCGACCTCTTCGCCGGCGACGACCGCCTTCACGAGCTCCGCCGCCCTCTCACCGAGCAGCGGGTTGCACTCCACGATGAAGTTGAACTCGCCGTTGGCCAGGGCCGTCATGCCGTCCTTGACCGCGTCGATCGTGACGATCTGGATGTCGGTGCCCGGGGTGAGGCCGGCGGCCTTGATGGCATCCAGCGCGCCAAGGCCCATGTCGTCGTTGTGCGCGAAGAGCACATCGATGTCGGCGCCGTACTTCTGCAGGAAGCCCTCCATGACCTTCTTGCCGCCGTCGCGGGTGAAGTCACCGGTCTGCGAGTCGAGCACGGTGATGTCGGTGCCCTCGGTGGCGCTGGCGAAGCCGGTCGCGCGGTCGAGCGCGGCCGACGACCCCGTCGTGCCTTCGAGGATCACGAGGTTCGCTCCCTGGCCGTCGAATTTGTCGGCGACCCACTGTCCGGCCGTCTCGCCCTCCTTCTCGAAGTCCAGACCCACCCACGATGCGTAGAGGTCGTCGCTCGCACTCACGGTGCGGTCTTCGAGGATGACGGGGATGCCGGCATCCTGGGCTTCCTTGAGCACGTCGTCCCAGCCGTCGACCGTGATCGGTGCGATGACGATCGCGTCGACGCCTTGGTTGATGTAGCTGCGGACCTGCTGGATCTGCGCCTCCTGCTTGTTGTCGGCGGCGTTGAAGATGAGGTCGAAGCCGTTCTCCTCGGAGAAGGCCTCCTTCATCGACTCGGTGTTGGCAGCACGCCAGCCGGACTCGGACCCGGTCTGCGCGAAGCCGACCGTGATGAGTTCGTCACCGCCTCCGCCGCTTCCGGCGTTGCCGCCGCCGTCTGTGCCACCGGCGCATCCGGTCGTCGCCAATGCGAGCGTGCCCAGCAGCGCGACGCCGGCGAGGATCCTTCTGTTCATCCCACAACCTCCTCGTTCGGGACCGGCAGCCTTGCCGGTATCGGGTGCGAGCATCAGTGCCCGTGCGCTGAATGTTAGCCCTCACAATTCGGATTCCGCGAGGGTGTGAGCGATAACAGTTCGGTAACGAGCCCTCGCCGTATGGTTCAGCCAGCGATGCCCATAGGAAGGAACGCGGTCCTTCCCGTGAGCGATCACATTTGCGCGCGGGCGTGCGTGTCAGGGGATCGGCGGTGGGGTGGCGCACGAACGGCGCACCACCACCTGGGCGCCGATCGGGGTCTGAGTCGGCGGCTCCGCATGCTCGATGCGCGCGATGAGGCGACGCACGGCCATGCGCCCCGTTCCGTCGAAGTCGTTGCGGACCGTCGTCAGCGGCGGGTCGAAATACGCCGCCTCGGGGATGTCGTCGACGCCGACGACGCTCACGTCGTCGGGAATGCGCAGCCCGCGCTCCTTGAGGGCGAGCATGGCGCCCAGGGCCATCTGATCATTCGCAGCGACCACACCGGTGGCCGACGGCAACTCGCCGAGTTCCGCGATGGCGCGGTAGCCCGAGCCGGCGGACCAGTCCCCGTGCAATACCCCGGAATCCTCGATCCCCCACCGCGCCGTCGCGGTTTCGTAGGCGTGCTGGCGTCCGCGCGCCGCGGACCACGAGGGCGGGCCGGCCATGTGCAGCAGCCGGCGGTGCCCGAGCGCGGCGAGATGCTCGACGAGCGCGGTGATCGCGGTCTCCGAGAAGCTCGACTGGTTCTCGGCTTCGGTCTCCAGCTGCACCGGAACGCCGAAGTCCACCTCTGCGAGGGCGCTGAGCATGGTGTCGCTGGAGGCGACGGCGAGCACTCCCGCGAACGCCTGCCGAGACAGCAGTGCGAGCGACTCCTCGATCGCCCGTGGACTGCTCATGTCGACAAAGACGAGATCGAGCACGTAGCCCGCCTCGCGCGCCGCGGCGCTGGCTCCCTCCGCGATGCGGCTCGGCCCCACCTCAGATGCTTCGTGGGTGAATGCGGCGATGCGGTGCGACCGCCCGGACTTGAGGCTGCGCGCCGTCAGGTTCGGGCGGTAGTCCAGCGCCTCCAGGGCCCGCACCACCCGTGCGCGCGTCTCGGGCCTGATGCCCTCATAGCCTTTGAGGAATCTGCTGACGGTCTGGTGCGAGACGCCGGCCGCCGTCGCCACGTCGTAGATGGTCGAGGGGCGGCGCGCCTCGTTCGGTGCGCGCCCGAGAGGCGCCTCTTCGGATCTCATCGGCGAGCGGTCCTCTCCATCGCGACGTGACGGTCACTCTTGACGCGCGATGTTGTCGGCAACATAGTAGGTCCCCAGCGGACGATGTTGTCGGAAACATCAGGCGGCACCGGTCCTCCGATATCGCGATGGAGCGAATTCGATGACATCACAGTCGCCAGGCCTGCCCGGGGGGATCCTCTTCGGTGCCGCGTACTACGCGGAGTACCACCGAGACGACCGCACCGCCCTCGACCTCGATCTCATGCGGGATGCCGGGTTCACCGTCATCCGGGTGGGAGAGTCGGTGTGGTCGACGTGGGAGCCTCGCGACGGCGTCTTCGACCTCGACTGGCTGCAGCCGGTGGTCGACGGCGCGCACAGCCGGGGCATCTCGGTGATCCTCGGCACCCCCACCTACGCGGTGCCGCCCTGGTTGGCGCAGGCCCACCCCGAGATCGCGGCCGAGCAGCGCACGGGTGCACCCGTGCCCTGGGGATCACGTCAGGAGGTCGACTACTCGCATCCGGCGTTCCGCTTCCACGCCGAACGCGTCATCCGCGCCGTGGTCGAGCGCTACGCCGATCACCCTGCCGTCATCGGCTTCCAGGTCGACAACGAACCCGGCCTGCACCTCTTCCACAATCGCGGCGTCTTCCAGGGGTTCCTCCGCCGGTTGAAGGCGACCTACGGCGACGTCGCCACCCTCAACCGCGAGTGGGGGCTCACCTACTGGTCGCACCGTCTCGACGACTGGTCCGAGCTGTGGACGCCTGACGGCAACTCGCTGCCTCAGTACGACCTGGCCTGGCGGCGATACCAGGCCGATCTCACGACCGACTTCATCGCGTGGCAGGCGGGCGTTGTGCGCGAGTACGCCCATGCCGATCAGTTCGTCACGACCTGCATCGCGTACCAGCGCCCCGCGGTGGACGACGCGACCGTCGTGCGGGCGCTGGATGTCACCGCAGGCAACCCGTACTACGCGATGCAGGACCACCTCGACGCGACGCTCGACTGCGCGCCGGTGACGACCTGGACGACGACCGGTGTCGCCGCGCTCTTCCGCCAGGCGGACCGCCTCTACTCCTCGAAGCAGGCGCGGTTCCTCGTGACTGAGACCGACGCGCAGTCGATCGGCGGGTCGGAATTCAACCTGCCGCCGTACCCGGGGCAGCTCGCGCAGGCCGCCCTCGCGCTCATCTCGCGCGGCGCTGCGATGATCGAGTACTGGCACTGGCACACGCTGCCGTACGGCACCGAGACCTACTGGGGCGGTGTGCTGCCGCACAGCCTGCGGCCCGGACGGGTCTACCGCGAGATCGGCGGGCTCGGCGCGACCCTCGCCGCCATCGGAAGCGCCCTCGACGGGTTCGAGCCCGACGCCGACGTCGCGATGATCTGGTCCAACGACAGTCGCTACGCCCTGGAGTTCTTCCCCCCGCTGGCGGATGCCGACGGCGGACCCGACCGTCAGTCCTACCAGCGCATCTTCGACGCCTTCCACCGCGGCGTGATCGACGGCGGTGCGCAGGCGCGCGTGCTGCACGCCGACCAGGCACTGAGCCTGGGAGCGCAGGCGCTGGCGGCCCGTTTCCCGGTGCTGATCGCGCCGGGCTTCTACGCGGCATCCGACGCCGACCTCGACCTGCTGCGCGACTACGCCCACTCAGGCGGACACCTCATCATCGGCATCCGCACCGGCTACGGCGACGAGGAGGCCCGCGCACGCACGGAGGTCGCCCCGGCGCGGCTGGCCGAGGCGGCCGGGGTGAGCTACGAGGAGTTCTCCAACCTGTCCGCGGAGGTGCCGGTGCACGGCACCGGGGTGTTCCCGGGCGCCGACGCGACGGCGCGGCTCTGGGTCGATGGGCTGATCCCCAGCGGGGCCGAGCCGCTGGCGGAGTACGACCACCCCCGGTTCGGCGATTTCGCCGCCGTCACAACGCACCCGCACGGCGGAGGCCGCATCACGGTGGTGGGCACGGTGCCCTCCCCGGCGCTGGCAGCGGACCTCGTGCGCTGGGCGGTCCCCGCGCCGATCGCCGACGAGCTGGCGCCCGATCGCGCGCTGCCGGTCACGGTCTCGTCGGGCGCGCTGCCGGACGGCGGCCGCGCCTGGTTCGTCTTCAACTGGGGGTGGGAGCCGCAGACGGTGACGCTGGCGGCATCCGTCTCCGACGCCGTCAGCGGCGAAATCCTCGCCGACGGCACCGATGTCTCACTGCCCGCCTGGTCGACGAGGGCATTCCTGATGCGGTGAGCGCCAAGGGATAGAGCGATCCGATCAACCACAGGAGGAACCATGAGGAAGTCGCGCAGTACAGCAGCGTCGCTGGTCGGCGGGACCGTCGTGCTGGGGCTGGTGCTCACCGGCTGCACCGGCGGGTCCGACGGGGGCGGTGGCGGCACGCAGGACGAGATCACGCAGGAGCAGATCGACGAGGCGATGCAGACGCCGACCGAGCTGACCTTCTGGACCTGGGTGCCCGACATCGAGCTCGAGGTGGCCATGTTCGAGGAGGCGTACCCCGAGATCGACGTCACCGTCGAGAACGTCGGGCAGGGCTTGGCTCACTACCAGAAGCTGCGCAGCGCCCTCGAGGCGGGGGAGGGGGCGCCCGACGTCGCGCAGGTGGAGTACCAGTACATCCCCTCGTTCGTGCTCAGCGAGTCGCTGCTGGACCTCGCGCCGTACGGGGCCGACGACATCTCCGGAGACTACGTCGAGTGGGCGTGGAACCAGGTGTCGCCCGGTGACGAGGTGTGGGGGATTCCGCAGGATGTCGGGCCGATGGGGAACCTCTACCGCGAGGACATCCTCGCCGCGGCGGGCATCACCGAGCCTCCGGCCACGTGGGAGGAGTACGCGACGGCCGCGCAGGCGGTGAAGGATGCCACCGGCTCCTACATCTCCAACGTCGGGGCGACGCAGGCGGGCCAGATGATCGGCTTTTTCTGGCAGGCAGGCGTCAAGCCGTTCGGATACGACGGCGCCGAGACCGTCACCATCGACGTCAACAGCGATGAGGCGAAGCAGGTCGCGGACTACTGGACCGAGCTGATCCAGGCCGACCTCATCTCGACCGACGTCGACTTCAACGACGAGTGGTATCAGGCGCTTGCCAACGGCAAGTACGCCGGCTGGCTGACGGCCGCATGGGGGCCGGTGTTCCTGCAGGGCACCGCAGAAGGCACCTCAGGGCTCTGGCGTGCGGCGCCGCTTCCGCAGTGGAGCGAGGGCGAGAACGTCTCGGGCAACTGGGGCGGCTCCTCCGATGCGGTCCTCGCCACGAGCGAGAACCCCATCGCGGCGTACATGCTCGCGCAGTTCATCAACCACGACGAGGCGTCCGCGATGAGCCTGGCGACGGAGCAGTTCCTGTTCCCGCCGCAGGTGTCCGTGCTGGAGGACCCCGCCTTCGTCGACCAGAAATCGGAGTTCTACGGGGGCCAGGAGGTCAACGCCCTGTTCGCCGAGATCTCCGAGACGGTGGACACCGACTTCGAGTGGCTGCCGTTCATGGACTACGTCTACTCCAGTTACGAGGAGACGATGGGCACGGTGATCGCCGACAAGGGCGACATCTCCGACGCGCTGGATTCCTGGCAGGACCAGCTCGTCTCCTACGCCGAGAGTCAGGGCTTCACCGTCGAGTGACGTCCGGACGGGTGCCCGGTCCTCGTCGACCGGGCACCCGCCGGCACGCAGAGCAAGGAGCAGCAATGTCGCACTCCACGGCCCC
>NZ_JANJFJ010000057.1:0-5252 GCF_024626565.1 Microbacterium sp. zg.Y909 | reverse complement strand
CCCCGCCGCGCCTTGCGTGTGTGTCGCCCGGGGGTGGGGGGGGGGGGGGGGGGGCCCCCCCCCCCCCCCCCCCCCCCCCCGCCGGCACGCAGAGCAAGGAGCAGCAATGTCGCACTCCCCGTCCACCACCACCCCCGTCGTCGCTGTGGCGGACCGCGCCGTCCGTCCGTCCCGCGTGGCCCCTCACCGCCGGCGCCACAGTCTCACGACGCGCCGCCAGCATCGCGCCGCGTACCTGTTCATCCTTCCGTTCTTCGTCATCTTCATCACGATGCTCGTCGTCCCGCTGGTCTACGCCGGGTATCTCAGCCTCTTCGAGAGCAGGCTGATCGGCGGCGAGCAGTTCGCAGGGCTCGCCAACTACGCGCGGGCGTTCGCCGACCCCAACTTCTGGGGCGGTCTCGGCCGCGTCGCGCTGTTCCTGCTGATCCAGGTGCCGATCATGCTCGGCCTCGCGCTGTTCTTCGCCTTGGCTCTCGACACCGGGCGTGCGCGGGGGTCCCGCAGCATCCGCCTGCTGATCTTCATGCCCTACGCCGTCCCCGCCGTGATCGCCACCCTGATGTGGGGGTACCTGTACGGGCCCGACTTCGGCCCCCTCGCCCAGGTGGCGCGGGGCGTCGGCTGGGGGACCCCGGACTTCCTCTCGCCGGGGAACATCCTCGGCTCGATGATGAACATCGTCACCTGGGAGTTCATCGGCTACAACATGATCATCATGTACGCGGCCCTCCGGGCCATTCCCGCGGAGCTGTACGAAGCCGCCGAGATCGAGGGCGCCGGGCAGTTCCGCATCGCCTGGAGCATCAAGATCCCCTCGATCCGCCCTGCGATCCTGCTGACGGTGATCTTCTCCGTGATCGGCTCGTTCCAGCTGTTCAACGAGCCGAGCCTGCTCAACGCGATCGCGCCGGATGCCATCACGAACTCGTTCACGCCGAACTACTACGCCTACAACCTCGCGTTCATCAACCGGGAACTCAACTACGCCGCTGCCATCGCGTTCCTGCTGGGACTCGTGATCGCCGTGGTGTCGTACGTCGTGCAACTGGGTGAACAGCGGCGCGAGCAGCGTGAACGGAAGGGACTGTGATGACCTCCCTCGAAACCCGCGCCGTCGTCACCGGCCGGCCCGCGCGCACCCCGCGGCGCCTGCGCCGCTACGTGCCCGCGAAGCGGCGCAGCTGGCTGCTGACCGTGCTGCTGTGGCTGTGTGTGCTGTATTTCGTGCTGCCGCTGTGGTGGCTGCTCGTGGCATCCACCAAGGACACCTCGGCGCTCTTCGCCACCTTCGGCCTCTGGTTCGCGCCGGAGTTCTCGCTCGGTGACAACCTCGTGGAGCTGTTCACGGTGCGCGGCGGCCTGTTCGCGCGGTGGCTGCTGAACACGGTGGTCTACGCGGTGGTGTCGGCGGTGGGCGCCACCGTGCTCTCGGCGATGGCCGGGTATGCGTTCGCCAAGTACGAATTCCCGGGCCAGAAGGCGCTGTTCAGCATCACGCTCGGGGCCGTCATGATCCCGCTCACCGCCCTCGCGCTGCCGACCTACCTGCTGTTCGCGCGGGCCGGGCTCACGGACACCCCGTGGTCGATCATCATCCCGTCGCTGGTGAGCCCGTTCGGGGTCTACCTCATGCGCGTGTACGCGGCCGATGCGATCCCCGACAGTCTCCTCGAGGCGGCGCGGGTCGACGGGGCGGGGGAGTTCCGCATCTTCTGGCAGGTGGGACTGCGGCTGCTGGGGCCGGGCCTGGTCACGGTGTTCCTGTTCTCGCTCGTGGGCACCTGGAACAACTACTTCCTGCCGCTGATCATGCTCAACACCTCGGAGCTGTACCCGATCACGGTGGGCCTCGCCCAGCTGCAGTCGGCGGCATCGGCAGGCGGTGGATCGCAGGCGGTGTTCTCCACCGTCATCACCGGCTCGTTCGTGTCCATCCTCCCGCTCGTCATCACGTTCCTGTTCCTGCAGCGTTACTGGCAGTCTGGGCTGGGAACGGGAGGGGTCAAAGGATGACGACACGCGGTGCCACCCGGGTCGGCGTGCGCGAGGTGGCCGCGCGCGCCGGGGTGTCGTCGCAGACCGTCTCTCGCGTCCTCAACGACCACCCGCACATCCGCGACGAGACCCGCGGACGGGTGCTCGAGGCGATGGCCGCCCTCGGCTACCGGGTGAACAACGCGGCACGCTCGCTCGGGACCGCCACCACCCGCACCCTCGGGGTGATCGCGTCGGATGCCACGCTGTACGGTCCCGCCGTCGGCATCGCGGCGCTCGAGGCCGCGGCGCGCACGGCGGGCCGCTGGATCGCCACGGCCTACGCCGACGCGGCGGACGCGGCATCGGTCACCGCGGCCGCCGAGCACCTGCTCGCGCAGGGCGTCGATGGGATCGTCGTCGTCGCCCCGCACGCCCGCACCCTGGACGCGCTCGCCACCGTCGGTCTTCCGGTCGCGGAGCTGCACGGCGGGCCGGGCGCCGCGCGCCAGTGCGAGGGTGCCGCCGCCGCGGTGCGCCACCTCGTCGATCTGGGCCACACGCGCATCGCGCACCTCGCCGGCCCGGCGGACTGGCGCGAGGCGGCCGCGCGCGGCGAGGGCGTGGAGCGCGCGCTCGCCGAAGCCGGGCTGACTCCCGGCCCGCGCTGGGAGGGTGACTGGTCGGCGGCCGACGGCGCCCGGCGCGCGGCGGAGGTCGTCGCGGCGGCGCAGGCGCCCGCCGGCCCGACGGCAGTGGTCGTCGCCAACGACCAGATGGCGCTTGGTCTCATGGCCGCTCTGGCCGACCTCGGGGTCGACGTGCCGGGGGACGTGAGTGTCACGGGCTTCGACGACAATCCGGATGCCGCCTTCTACCGCCCCGCCCTCACCACCGTGCGGCTGGACATCGTCGGCGAGGCTCGTCGCTGCATCGGCGAGGTGCTGGGTGTCGAAGCCCCCGACCTCCCGGCGCCGCCGACCCTCGTCGCGCGCGCCTCGACCGCTCCGCCGCGCCCGTGACCGGATGGTTCCGGCATCCGCATTCGCCTGTCGCGTGTGGTCGCTTCCGCGCCCGGGAAGCGACACTTCGGGACAGGCGAGCGCCACAGGCTTCGCGCCGGCACGTCGAACACCCATGACAGGGCGGGCTGTTACCGGTAACATCTAGCCAGACCAATGGAGGACCCGTGACCCGCACGCCCGATGATGCCGGTGAGGCCACCGCCGCGACCGACCCGGCCGCTCCGCACACGACGACCGCCGAGGCCATCACCGCCGGCCGCACGTCGCTCGGCATCGAGCTGGGGTCGACCCGCATCAAGGCGTGCCTCGTCGGCGAGAATCCCACCGATGTGCTCGCCGTCGGCAGCCATGAGTGGGAGAACCGCTTCGAGGAGCGCCTGTGGACCTACTCCCTCGAGGACGTCTGGTCGGGGCTGCAGGCGGCCTACGCCGACCTCGTCGCCGACGTGCAGGCCCGTTATGGCGTCGTGCCCGACACGTTCGGCGCGATCGGCGTCTCGGCGATGATGCACGGCTACCTCGCCTTCGACGCCGCCGGTGAGCTGCTGGTGCCGTTCCGCACCTGGCGCAACACGAACACTGGCCCCGCGGTGGCCACGCTCACCGAGCTGTTCGAGGTCAACATCCCGCACCGCTGGTCGATCGCCCACCTCTATCAGGCCGTGCTCGATGACGAGCCGCACGTGCCGCAGATCGACTTCTTCACGACGCTCGCCGGCTACGTGCACTGGCGCCTGACCGGCCGCAAGGTGCTCGGCGTCGGCGACGCGTCGGGCATGTTCCCCATCGACGCGGCGACGGGCGGATACGCCCCCGAACTGCTGGCGCGCTTCGCCGGCCTCGGCACGGGCCTTGACCTCGCCGCCCTGCTCCCCGAGGTGCTCATGGCGGGGACGCCCGCCGGTGACCTCACCGCCGAGGGCGCGGCTCTGCTCGACCCCACCGGGGCCTTGCGCCCCGGCATCCCGCTCTGCCCGCCCGAGGGCGACGCCGGCACCGGCATGGTCGCGACCAACGCCGTCGCACCCCGCACCGGCAACGTCAGCGCCGGCACGAGCATCTTCGCGATGGTCGTGCTCGAGCGGCCGCTGGCCCGCACGCACCACGAGCTCGACCTCGTCACGACTCCCGCCGGCGACCCCGTCGCGATGGTGCACTGCAACAACGGCGCGAGCGAGCTGGCCGCATGGGCGGCGATGTTCGCGCGCTTCGCCGAGGCCGCCGGGCGGCCCCTTGAGGCGGATGCCGTATACGAGACGCTGTTCCGCGAGGCCCTCGCCGGCGATGCCGACGCCGGCGGCCTGCTGGCGTACAACCACCTCGCGGGCGAGCCGATCGCAGGCCTCGACGAGGGGCGGCCGCTGTTCGTGCGCACGCCCGACAGCTCGTTCACCCTGGCCAACGCCATGCGCGCCCAGCTGTACGGAGTCTTCGGCACCCTCGCCCTCGGCATGCGGGTGCTCGACGCCGAGGGCGTGGCGCTGGATCGCATGTTCGCCCACGGAGGCATGTTCCGCACCGCGGGCGTCGCCCAGCGCTTCCTCGCCGGCGCACTCGGGGCCCCCGTCGCCGTGGGCGACACCGCAGCCGAAGGCGGCGCCTGGGGCATCGCCGTGCTGGCGTCGTACCTCGCCCACGCCGAAGGCACCGACCTCGCGACCTACCTCGACCGCCACGTCTTCGCCGGATCCGACGTCACCGTCGCCCAGCCCGACCCCGGCGACGTCGCCGGCTTCGCGACCTACCTCGACCGCTACCGCGCCGGCCTGGCCATCGAGGCCGCCGCCGTCGCCGCACTCTGAACCGCAACCGAAGGAACACCATGGCCCTCTCCACCTCCCTCGACGCCTACGAGGTCTGGTTCGTCACCGGCAGTCAGAACCTGTACGGCGAAGAGACCCTGCGCCAGGTCGCCGACCAGTCCCAGGCCGTCGTCGCCGGGCTGTCCGACCTGCCGGTGCGCGTGGTCTGGAAGCCCGTGCTGAAGGACTCCGACAGCATCCGTCGCCTCGCCCTCGAGGTGAACGCCCGCGACGACGTCATCGGCATCATCGCGTGGATGCACACCTTCAGCCCCGCCAAGATGTGGATCGCGGGCCTCGACGCGCTGCAGAAGCCGCTGCTGCACCTGCACACGCAGGCCAACGTCGAGCTGCCGTGGGCCGACATCGACTTCGACTTCATGAACCTCAACCAGGCCGCCCACGGCGACCGCGAGTTCGGGTACATCCAGACGCGGCTGAACGTCGC
>NZ_JANJFJ010000474.1:0-3007 GCF_024626565.1 Microbacterium sp. zg.Y909 | reverse complement strand
ACATATCCCGGCGGACGCGAACAGCACGACGATCAACGCCTTCGTCACCGCAATGAGGGGAGATCTCATGACTGCACCTATCGTCGATCGTTAGCTTCGTATCGAAAAACGATCGTAGGGGCTCGCGACGTTTCGCGGAAGCGTCACTGTCACCCGAAGCTCCGCGCGAGGGTCTGATCGCGCGACCGAACCACGCGGGGTAGGGTCCCCGGGCGATGGTTCCTGGTTCAGTGGGCGCATCCGGTCCCCGAACCCCGAGCGAGGGTCCGCTCGCGACGAACGAACGACGCCGATCTGGTCCATCCGGCCCGCGAACGCCAGCGGGGAGGGCCATCTGCGACGATCGAGCGAGATGGACTCGACCGCGGCGACCAGTCCTACCGAACGGCGCCGGAATCGACCGAACGGCAGCGCGCGCGGCCCGCTCGCCCGCGGGTCAGCCGAGCCCGGCGGGCCGGGGCGGCTCCTCCCCGAGCAGGTGCTCGCCGAGGAACGCGAACACCGTCTCGTACCAGACCACCGCGTGCTGGGGCTTGAGCACCCAGTGGTTCTCGTCGGGGAAGTACAGGAACCGGTGCACCGTGGAACCATCCGGACCGCCGTGGTGCTCCATGAGCTCGGCCCACAGCCGCAGGCTCTCCCCGATCGGCACGCGGTAGTCACGGTCGCCGTGGATGACCAGCAGCGGCGTGCGGATGTCGGCGACGGCGCGGTGCGGCGAGTTCTCGAGCATCGCCTCCGGGGTGAAGATGCTCTGCCAGTAGCCGGCGTGGTCGGTCGTTCCGGCGAACTGGTCCAGCGCCCACAGGCTCGCGTGCGTCACGATCGCCCGGAACCGGTCGGTGTGCCCCGCGACCCAGTTGGCCATGTACCCGCCGAACGACCCGCCCATGGCGGCCGTGCGGGTCTCGTCGATGTCGGGGCGCGCCTCGACGGCATCCGTGATGGCCATCAGGTCGGTGAAGGGCGCCGCACCCCAGCTGTTCCAGCCGCGGGCGATGAAGTCCAGCCCGTAGCCGGTCGACAGCGCCGGGTCGGGCAGCAGTACGGCGTAACCCCGGGCGACGGCGAGGTTCGGGTTCCAGCGCCAGCTCCACGCGTTCCAGCTGTTCAGCGGTCCGCCGTGGATCCACAGCAGCAGTGGCGCCGGCTTCTCGGCTGACGCACCCTCGGGCAGCAGCAGCCAGCCGCGCACGCGCGCGCCGTCGGCCGCGATCGTGTCGACCTCGGTGATCGTGCCGGGCACCTCGGGCACCGCCGCAGGGGTGGCGAGCTCGGTGACGGCGCCGTCGCGCGCGATGCGCACCGGGTGAGGCGCGGTGACCCACGACGAGCGCAGGCCGACGAGGTCACCGGTGCCGCGGTCGACGTGCACGTGGGTGTATGTGAAGTCGTCGTGGGTGAGCTGCCGCACGTCGCCGTCGTCCTGGCCGATGCGGAAGATCGGCCCGCGCCCGTCGGAGTCGGCGGTGACGATCAGCGCCCGGTCGTCGTGATCGAACTGGATGCCGCTGGGCCACCGGTCCCACTCAGCGGCGATGCGGCGCGGCGAGGATCCGTCGACACCGCTGACCCACAGCTCCTGCTCGGTGGGGCCGGCGGGCGTCGACTTCACCGCGCGCACGTAGGCGAGCGTGCGTCCGTCGTGGCTGATCGCGGGCCCGCTGATGTCCACGCCGGGCTCGTCGCGCAGCACCGTGTGCTCGCCGGTGGCGACGTCGATCGACACCAGGCGGTAGCGGCCGTCGAGGCCCGTGGGCACGAGCAGCGCGGCGACGAGCGTCGTGCCGTCGGGCGTGAGGGCTGCGCCGGCGTTCTCACCGGTGCGGCCCGGGCGCGGGGTGAGGTCGCGCGGGCGCGGCAGGGTCGCCGGGTAGGGCTCAGGCCGGTCGGCATCCGCGGCGGAAGCGCCGGCGCCGGCGGCGTCCGCGGCCGCCGACTCTTCGTCGATCACGGCGGCCACGGTGTCGACGAGGCCGTCGAGGTCGAGCGAGAGCAGGTGCGGCTCGGCTGGACCGAGGTCGTGGTCCCAGTGCCGCACCGGGTAGGTGTCGTGCAGGATCGCCGACACCTTGCGCTTCGTGCGCTCGGCGCGCAGTCTCGCGTCATCTTCGAGCGTGTCGGCCGAGGGCATCAGATCTGCGGCGAGCACCAGCCGCTCGGCGGCTTCGGCCACCGCGGCGATGCCGGAGACGCCGCCTGACAGCCGGGTCACCGGGCGGGCCTCTCCGCCCTCTGCGGGAAGCAGCCACAGCTGACCCGCCTCCTCCGGGTCGGCGGCCTCGGTGTCAGGTCGCGCGGAGACGAACAGCAGGTCGCCACTGGGCAGGAACGCCGCGCCCGCCTCGCCCTTGGCCGAACGCGTGAGTCGACGCGGGGCACCCTCGCCGCGCGTCGGAACCTGCCAGAGCGAGCGCTCGTAGCCCGTGGCATCCTTCGTCGGCGTCGCGACGGTCAGCACGGCACGCCCGCCGTCGGGCGAGAGCGTCAGACCCTCGGTGCGGGCGAGGGCGATGTAGTCGTCAAGGGAGAGGAACGGCGTCGTCGGCATGCCCTCCACGCTATCGTCGCCCGGGGCACGCACCGGCCGCGACCGCCTTTCGTAGATTCCCCACATGTGGTCTGACCACATTCCCGGGAAGCCTAGTAGCCCGCCAACGACAAATGTGCACGAGCCCGGACGACGAGGTACCAAAGAAGGATGAACCGTGAGCGACTCCTTCCCTTCGCCGTGATCGCGGCCGCGCTGGTCGCGCTCACGGGGTGCACCGCAGCAGACACGGACCCCAACGCCAACGCGAGCACCGCACCAACCCCGGCGACCTCGTCGCTGACCGACCCCGCCGAGGGCATCGTCGTCGGCGACGGCCCGGTCACGGTGGAGCTGTGGACCGACCTCTCCTGCCCGTACTGCGCCGTGCTCGAAGAGACCACGGGTGACGACCTCGAGGCCTGGGTGGCCGACGGCACGATCACGCTGTCGCTGCACCCGATGAACTACGTCAGC
>NZ_JANJFJ010000473.1:0-3011 GCF_024626565.1 Microbacterium sp. zg.Y909 | reverse complement strand
GATCATCGTGCGGGAGATGGGCAAGCCCTTGGCCGCCGCCGAGGGCGAGGTGGACTTCGCCGCAGACATCACCGAGTACTACGCCGACCACATCGGCGAGATCACCGGCGACACCCCCGTGGACATCTTGGGGGAGGGGACCGCGGTCATCCGCCGTGCGCCGCTCGGAGTGCTGCTCGGGATCATGCCGTGGAACTTCCCCTACTACCAGGTGGCGCGCTTCGCGGCCCCGAACATCGCGATCGGCAACGCGATCCTGCTGAAGCACGCCTCACAGTGCCCGCAGTCGGCCGAGGCGATCGAGAAGATCTACGCCGACGCCGGCTTTCCGGCAGGGGTGTACACCGACCTGCGCCTGACCAACGAGCAGGCCGCCGAGGTCATCGCCGACCGCCGCGTGCAGGGCGTGTCGGTGACCGGCTCCGAGCGCGCGGGTGCGGCCGTGGCCGAGGTGGCCGGACGCAACCTGAAGAAGGCCGTGCTGGAGTTGGGTGGTTCCGACCCGTTCCTGCTGCTTTCCACCGACGACCTCGACCAGGCGGTGCAGGCCGCCGTCGACGCGCGGCTGGACAACGTCGGACAGTCCTGCAACGGCGCCAAGCGCTTCCTCGTGGTCGATGACCTCTACGACGCCTTCCTCGAGAAGTTCACGGCCGCGATGGCCGCCGCCACCGTGGGCGACCCGTTCGCAGAAGACACCGTGCTCGGCCCGCTGTCATCGCTGACCGCCGCGGAGCGCCTGGCCGAGCAGGTCGACCGCGCCGTGGCGCAGGGCGCGACGCTGGTCACCGGGGGCACCCGCGACGGCGCGTTCTACCCCGGCACCGTGCTGACGGGGGTCACGCGCGACATGGACGCCTACCGCGAGGAGTTCTTCGGTCCCGTGGGCGTCGTGTACCGGGTCGCCGACGAGGATGAGGCGATCGAAATCGCCAACGACACCGGGTTCGGCCTGGGCTCGTACGTCTTCACCACCGACCTGGAGCAGGCGCAGCGCGTGGCCGATCGCATCGATGCAGGGATGGTCTACGTCAACGTCGTGCTGGCGGATTCGCCGGAGCTGCCCTTCGGGGGAGTCAAGCGCAGCGGCACGGGGCGGGAGCTCGGACTGCTCGCGGCTGACGAGTTCGTCAACAAGAAGCTGATCCGCGTCGCGCCGACCGCCTGACCCCTGGCATCCGCCGGCCATCGGAGGTTGGATGGTGGCATGGACCAGCTGCAGGAGTTCGTCGACGCCCTGTCGGATGAGGAGTGCTGGGAAAGGCTCGCCGGGCAGAAGCTCGGACGCCTCGTCACGCACGTCAAGGATGTGCTGGACATCTTCCCCGTGAACTTCGTCGTCGACGACGGCACCATCGTCTTTCGCACCGCGCCGGGCAGCAAGCTGTTCGAGCTGACTGTCAACGACGAGGTGCTCTTCGAAGCGGACGACCACGATGACGACGACGCGTGGAGCGTCGTGGTGCGCGGCCACGCTCGCGTGCTCGACACGACCGAAGAGGTGCGCGCGGCCGACGCGCTGCCGCTTCATCCGTGGATACCGACGCTCAAGTACCACTACGTGCGGATCGAGCCCGTCATGGTCTCGGGGCGGGCCTTCGCCCGTAAACCCGAGCCCGATCGCTACGGGATCGCCGAGTACTGACCGAGCAGGCGGCTCGCGCGCCCTCTCGGAGCAGGCGGGATTCGCCGGGCGCAGAGGCCATGCCGTACACTGGGTCATGCAGTCGAAATCTGCATTCTTTCGCCATGCCCGGAGCGGAATTCCGCCCTCGTCATGACCGGAATGCGATTTCATCCTGAGGCCCCCGGGCCTTTAGGGCGGTAGCTCAATTGGCAGAGCAGCGGTCTCCAAAACCGCAGGTTGCAGGTTCGATTCCTGTCCGCCCTGCGCGTCAGCACACGCTGGCACACCAGGTCACACACAGGTGGGGTTGATGGTCCAGGACGAGTCGAGGGGCGAGGTCGTCGCCAACGACGCGCCGCGCGAGAAGAAGCCCAACTTCTTCCAGCGCATCGCCATCTTCATCCGCCAGGTCTTTGCGGAACTCCGCAAGGTCGTAACACCGACCCGCCAGGAACTCCTGAAGTTCACGGGGGTCGTGCTCGGTTTCGTCGTCGTGATGATGGCGATCGTCTACGGTCTCGACTGGGTGTTCACCTGGTTGGCGCAGATCGTCTTCGGCGTCCCGCTCTGAGCGCACACGCCGGATCCACTCCGGTGACCCGGGACATGGCGCCGGATCCAAGAACGGAAGAGAACCCAAGTGTCTGAAAAGTATGTCGACGACGCCGATTGGGCGACCGCTGCCGAGCAGTCCAGTGAGGACGACGAAGCCCAGGAGGGCAACGTGCTCGCCGAAGAGGAGCGCGCATCCGAGCCGGCTGAGAGTGCCGCCGTGCACATCGTCGAGGACGGCGACGGCGACGGGGAGCAGGACGAGGCACGCGAGTTCGACGATGTCGAGATCGACGACCCCGAAGCCGACGCCATCGTGAACGACGCTCTGGAGATCGACCAGGCCGCCGAGGCCGAGGCCGCCGCCGAGGTGCTCAACGACTCGCTCGCCGAAGAGCAGGCCGAGCGCGTCGCCGAGCAGGCCGAAGAGGTCACCCCCTACGACGGCCCCGACGTCAACGGCGAGCCCGACGCGCCCGTCGAGGACGAGGGCTTCCTGGCGGACTTCGCCGCCGCCGGCCGCATCGTCGACGACGCCGAGGCCTCGGAAGAGTCCGGCGACGAGGACGAGGACGCCGAAGAGGACCCCTACGAGGCGTTCCGCGCCGAGCTGCGCAGCCTTCCCGGCAAGTGGTACGTCATCCACTCCTACGCCGGCTTCGAGCGCAAGGTGAAGGCCAACATCGAGCAGCGCAAGTCGACGCTCGAGGTCGAAGAGGACATCTATCAGGTCGAGGTCCCCATGGAGGACGTCGTCGAGATCAAGAACGGTCAGCGCAAGATGGTCACGCGCGTCCGGATCCCCGGCTACGTGCTCGTGCGCATGGAGCTG
>NZ_JANJFJ010000472.1:0-3015 GCF_024626565.1 Microbacterium sp. zg.Y909 | reverse complement strand
CGAACCTGGAGAAGTGGGGCTGGATCTACATGCGCGTCTCCGGCGTGCTGCTGGTCGTGCTGATCTTCGGCCACCTGTTCGTGAACCTCATGCTGGGCGAAGGCATCCACGGCGTCGACTTCGCGTTCGTCGCCGGCAAGTTCGCCTCGCCGTTCTGGCAGTGGTGGGACGTGCTGATGCTCTGGCTCGCCTTCATCCACGGCGCCAACGGCATGCGCACGATCGTCAACGACTACGTCACGGGCCCCAGGGCCCGCCGCGTGCTGGTGTGGGCCCTCTGGTTGTCGGCCGGATTGATGATCGTCCTGGGCACGCTCGTGGTGTTCACCTTCGACCCGTGCCTCGGGATCGAGAACAGCGCCACCGAGTGGCTGATCGAGAAGTGCACGGCGTAGCGACGCCGCGCGACACAGCAGAGATTGAAGGCATCTGACACGTGAGCACCCAGAGCGAAGGCGCCGTCGTCAAGGACGGCGTGCACTACCACCAGTTCGACATCGTGATCGTGGGCGCCGGCGGCGCCGGCATGCGGGCGGCGATCGAGGCCGGTCCCGGCGCCAAGACCGCCGTGATCTCGAAGCTCTACCCGACCCGTTCGCACACCGGTGCGGCGCAGGGCGGCATGGCAGCGGCCCTGGCCAACGTCGAAGAGGACTCCTGGGAGTGGCACACCTTCGACACCGTCAAGGGCGGCGATTACCTCGTCGACCAGGATGCCGCGGAGATCCTCGCCAAAGAGGCGATCGACGCCGTCATCGACCTCGAGAACATGGGGCTGCCGTTCAACCGCACCCCCGAGGGCAAGATCGACCAGCGCCGCTTCGGCGGACACACGGCCGACCACGGCAAGACGCCCGTGCGCCGCGCCTGCTACGCCGCCGACCGCACCGGCCACATGATCCTGCAGACGCTGTTCCAGAACTGCGTCAAGCTCGGCATCAACTTCTTCAACGAGTTCTACGTGCTCGACCTCATCACGGTGAAGGCCGAGGACGGCACGATGCAGGTCGCCGGCGTCGTCGCCTACGATCTCGCCACGGGCGACCTGCACGTCTTCCAGTCCAAGGCGACGATCTTCGCCACGGGCGGCTTCGGCAAGATCTTCAAGACGACCTCCAACGCCCACACCCTCACCGGTGACGGCGTCGGGGTCATCTGGCGCAAGGGCCTGCCGCTTGAGGACATGGAATTCTTCCAGTTCCACCCGACCGGTCTCGCCGGTCTCGGCATCCTCCTCACCGAGGGCGCCCGCGGCGAGGGTGCGATCCTGCGCAACGCCTCGGGCGAGCGGTTCATGGAGCGCTACGCGCCGACCATCAAGGACCTCGCCCCACGCGACATCGTCAGCCGGTGCATGGTGCAGGAGGTGGCCGAGGGCCGCGGCGCCGGACCGGAGCGCGACTACGTGCTGCTGGACTGCACGCACCTGGGCGCCGAGGTGCTCGAGACGAAGCTCCCCGACATCACGGAGTTCGCCCGGACCTACCTGGGCGTGGACCCCGTCGTCGAGCCCGTGCCGGTCATGCCGACGGCGCACTACGCGATGGGCGGCATCCCCACCAACGTCAACGCCGAGGTGCTCAGCGACAACACCACCGTCGTCCCCGGTCTCTACGCCGCCGGCGAGTGCGCCTGCGTGTCGGTGCACGGCTCGAACCGCTTGGGCACCAACTCGCTGCTGGACATCAACGTCTTCGGCAAGCGAGCCGGCCGCAACGCCGTGGAGTACGTGCAGACCGCGGACTTCGTGCCGCTGCCGGAGGACCCTGCCAAGGAGGTCCGCGAGATGCTCGAGACCCTCCGCAACAACCCCGGCACCGAGCGCATCGCGGTGCTGCGCAAGACCCTGCAGGACGAGATGGACCGCAAGGCCCAGGTCTTCCGCACCGACGAGTCCCTCTCCGAAGTGATGGACGTCATCGCGGACCTGCGCGAGCGCTACCGCAACGTGCACGTGGACGACAAGGGCAAGCGGTTCAACACCGACCTGCTCGAGGCCGTCGAGCTCGGGTTCCTCCTCGACCTCGCCGAGGTCGTCGTCGTCACCGCCCGCAACCGCAAGGAGAGCCGCGGCGGCCACATGCGCGACGACTACCCGAAGCGCGACGACGAGAACTACATGAAGCACACGATGGCCTACCTCTCGGGCGACCCCCACTCGTCGCACCCCGAGGACCACATCCGCCTGGACTGGAAGCCCGTCGTCATCACCCGCTACCAGCCGATGGAGAGGAAGTACTAGGCATGGCCACCGCACTCGCCCCCGCCGAGACGGCCGACGCCGTGGAGCCCGGCGCCGCCGGCATCCAGTCGTTCCTCGTCACCTTCATCATCCGCCGGTTCGACCCCGAGAAGGACGCCGAGCCGCGCTGGGTCGACTACGACGTGGAGCTGTACTCCACCGACCGCGTGCTCGATGCGCTGCACAAGATCAAGTGGGAGGTCGACGGCTCGCTGAGCTTCCGCCGCTCGTGCGCGCACGGCATCTGCGGCTCCGACGCGATGCGCATCAACGGGCGCAACCGCCTGGCCTGCAAGACGCTCATCAAGGACCTCGACATCTCCAAGCCCATCTACGTGGAGGCCATCAAGGGCCTGCCGCTGGAGAAGGACCTGATCGTCGACATGGAGCCGTTCTTCGCGTCGTACCGCGAGGTGCAGCCCTTCCTCATCTCCACCTCCAAGCCGGAGCCGGGCAAGGAGCGCATCCAGACGATCGCGAACCGCGAGATCTTCGACGACACGACCAAGTGCATCCTGTGCGCGGCCTGCACATCGTCGTGCCCGGTGTTCTGGACCGACGGGCAGTACTTCGGGCCCGCCGCCATCGTCAACGCGCACCGGTTCATCTTCGACTCGCGCGACGACGCCGGCGACGCCCGCCTGGACATCCTCAACGACAAGGAGGGCGTGTGGCGCTGCCGCACCACCTTCAACTGCACCGAGGCGTGCCCCCGCGGCATCGAGGTGACCAAGGCCATCGCCGAGGTCAAGCAGGCGATCCTGCGCAAGTAG
>NZ_JANJFJ010000471.1:0-3023 GCF_024626565.1 Microbacterium sp. zg.Y909 | reverse complement strand
GCGTACACCGTTCAGGGCCCGTGGGCGATCGAGGCGCTGACCGCCGATGGCGTCAACGTCACGGTCAACCCGATCCCGTCCGCCGGTGGCGAGACCGCCGCGCCGTTCGTGGGCGTGCAGGGCTTCTACCTGAGCTCGCAGAGCGAGAACGCGCTGCTGGCCCAGGAGTTCCTGACGAACTACCTCGCCACCCCCGAGGCGCAGAAGGCCCTGTACGAGGCCGACCCGCGCATCCCGGCGTGGAGCGAGCTGGCCGAGGAGGTCTCGAGCGACCCGATCATCGGTGGTTTCGTCGCCTCGTCGCAGAACGGCGTCCCCATGCCGTCCATCCCCGAGATGGGTTCGGTCTGGGACCTGTGGAACGCCGCGCAGGTTCAGATCATCGGTGGCGCCGACCCCGTGTCGACGTGGAACCAGATGGTCGCTGACGTCGAAGCAGCCATCGGCTGATACCCCGCGGGGCGGGAGGCTCATCCCTCCCGCCCCGCACCCTCTCGCACACCGCGAGCCCCCGATGCAGGAGAAGCACATGTCGGTACCGCAGGAAAAAGCCGCAGCGCCCGCGCCGCAGACGTCCTCACCCTCACTCACCCCCCGTGGCGAGTCGCACGCGCGCAGCTGGCGCGGCATCGGATGGGGCTTCGTCGTCAAATTGCTGCTGATGGCGGTGGTCAACGCCTTCGGCATCATGGCGGCCATCAGCGCGGTGCGCGCGGAGTCGTGGCTGATCCTGTCGGTCTCGATCCTGCTGCTGATCATCGCCAACGTCGTCTACTTCACCAAGCGCGCTCTGCCGCTGAAGTACCTGGTGCCGGGCCTGATCTTCCTGCTGGTCTTCCAGGTGTTCATCTTCGCGTACACCGCCTACATCGCCTTCACCAATTACGGCAGCGGCCACATCGGCACGCAGGAGCAGGCTGTCAACGCCGCTCTCATCCAGGGCGAGCGACGCATCGACGACTCGCCCACCTTCCCCCTGACCGTCATCGAGCGCGGCGGTGAGTACGGCTTCGCCATCGTCGACGACGGCGACGTGTACGCCGGCGACAGCGACGAACCCCTGAGCGAGGTCGACGACGCCGTCATCGGCGCGGCGGGCTCCGCCACCGAGGTCCCCGGCTGGAACGTCGTGCCGCGCGCGGACCTGCTCACCGACCAGACCCTCCAGCAGACCGTGCAGAGCCTGCGCGTGCCCGTCTCGGACGACCCGAACGACGGGTCCATCCGCACCCGAGAGGGCACGACCGGCGCGATCTACGAATCCACGCTGGTGTGGGACGAGAACGCCGAGACGATCACCGACACGACGACGGGCACGGTGTACAGCGCGGACGACCGCGGCAGCTTCGTCGCTGAGGACGGCACCGCGCTCACCACCGGGTGGTACGTCAACGTCGGCTTCGACAACTTCGTGCGGCTGTTCACCGAGCCCCGGCTCGTGGAGCCCCTGCTGATGGTGGCCGGATGGACCTTCGCGTTCGCGATCCTGTCGGTGGTCCTCAGCTTCGGCGTCGGACTGCTCTTCGCCATCATCTTCAACGATCCGCGCGTGCGGGCGCGCAAGTGGCTGCGGACGCTGTTCATCCTCCCGTACGCCTTCCCCGCCTTCATGTCCGCGCTGCTGTTCCGAGGCATGTTCAACGCCGAGTTCGGCGTGATCAACGACCTCTTCTTCTTCGGCGCCGAGATCAACTGGCTGGGTGACCCCTGGCTCGCGCGGATCGCCGTGCTGTGGGTGAACCTGTGGCTCAGCTACCCGTACTGGTTCCTCGTGTGCACGGGCGCGCTGCAGGCGCTGCCGGCGGACACCCTCGAGGCGGCGGCGCTGGACGGTGCGGGGCGGTTCCGCCAGTTCCGCTCGATCATCCTGCCGCTGCTGCTGGTGTCGACCGCTCCGCTGCTGATCTCGTCCTTCGCGTTCAGCTTCAACAACTTCACCATCATCTACATGTTCAACAACGGCGGGCCGGCCATACCCGGGGCGCCGTATGCGCTGGGTGCCACCGACATCCTGATCTCGGCGATCTATGACATCGCCGGAATCTCGGGCGGTGTGGCCGACTACGGCCTGGCCAGCGCCCTGTCGATCATCATCTTCATCATCGTCGGAGCGATTTCCGCCGTCGCCTTCCGACAGACCCGCAAGCTCGAGGAGTACCAGTGATGTCCACCACGACTGCGCAGGCCGTTCCGGCGACTCCCGCCACCGATCAGCGGCGCGCCGGCCAGCGCCGGCGCTGGTTCCTCGAGGTCGGCTGGAAGTACCTCGTCGCGATCGCGATCATCTTCTACGCCACGTTCCCGCTGGTGTACGTGCTGTCGGCTTCGCTCAACCCGCGGGGCACGCTCTCTTCGGCGAACGCGCTCTTCAGCGCATTCGACCTGTCCAACTACATGGCACTGGCCGACACCAAGTACTGGGCCTGGGCCGGCAACACGCTCATCGTCGCTGGCATCTCGTCGATCGGCGCGGTGCTCATGGGCGCCGCCGCTGCGTACGCCTTCTCGCGATTCCGCTTCAGCGGCCGCCGCGTCGGCCTGACGACGCTGCTCATCGTGCAGATGTTCCCGCAGGCGCTGGCCTTCGTGGCGATCTTCCTCATGCTGCTGACGCTGGGCGAGGTCATCCCCGCCCTGGGGCTGAACTCCAAGATCGCGCTCATCTGCGTGTACCTCGGCGGCGCGCTGGGTGCGAACACGTTCCTCATGTACGGGTTCTTCAACACGATCCCCATGGAGATCGACGAGTCCGCCAAGATCGACGGCGCCACGCACGCGCAGATCTTCTGGCAGCTGATCATCCCGCTGGTGACGCCGATCCTCGCCGTCGTCGCGCTGCTGGCGTTCATCTCGGCTTTCGCGGACTTCATCATCGCCAAGATCGTGCTCGTCTCCGAGGATCAATGGACCCTCGCGGTCGGCATGTACCAGTGGGTGTCCAACCAGCTCTCGTCGAACTGGGGGCTCTTCGCCGCCGGAGCGGTGCTGGCCTCGATCCCCGTGCTCGTGCTGTTCCTGTCGCT
>NZ_JANJFJ010000470.1:0-3048 GCF_024626565.1 Microbacterium sp. zg.Y909 | reverse complement strand
GTCGGCAACGCCGGCAACTACACCGCCTATTCGCGGGGATACCGCGAGGAGGCCGCCCGTGGCGCCGCCACCCGCGTGCCCCGCATGTTCGGCTTCCAGGCCGAGGGCTCCGCCCCGCTGGTGCGCGGCGAGGTCGTGCGCCACCCCGAGACGATCGCCAGCGCGATCCGCATCGGAAACCCCGCCTCATGGGAGCTGGCGCTCGAGGCTCGCGATGCCACCGACGGGTGGTTCGGCGCCATCGACGACGACCACATCCTCGCCGCGCAGAAGCTGCTGGCCGGCGCCGTCGGCATCTTCGTCGAGCCGGCATCCGCCATCAGCGTCGCGGGACTGCTCGACCGTGCCGAGGCGGGCATCATCCCCGCCGGCGCGCGCGTCGTGCTCACCGTCACCGGTCACGGCCTGAAGGACCCGCAGTGGGCGCTGCGCACCGCCGACGGCTCCGAGGTCGAGCCGATCGTCGTGGATGCCGCAACGAGCGAGGTCGCCTCGGTGCTGGGACTGGTCGCCGGGGCCACCGCGTGACCACATCCGCCGCAGGGGTGGGGGGCGGCTCGGTCCCGGAGTCTGTCGAAGGGCGCACGGTCGTCGTGCGCGTGCCCGCCACGAGCGCCAACCTCGGTCCCGGGTTCGACACGCTGGGCCTCGCGCTCAGCGTGTACGACGAGCTGACGGTCACGGCGCTCCCCGAGGGCGAACTCGACATCGAGGTCACGGGCGAGGGTGCGGCGGACGTGCCGCGCGATGGGTCTCACCTGGTGGTGCGGGCCATGGCCTACGCCTACGAGGCCTACGCCCGTCGGATGCCGGGTGTGCGCCTGCGCGCCCACAACGTCATCCCGCAGGGGCGGGGCATGGGGTCGTCGGGGGCGGCGGTGGTCGCGGGCCTGCTCGCGGCGAAGGGACTTCTCGCCGGAGACGTCGAGATCGGGCCCGACGCCCTGCTGCGCCTGGCGACCGAGCTCGAGGGGCACCCCGACAACGTCGCCCCGGCGCTGTTCGGTGGGCTCACCATCGCGTGGCTCGACGAGTCCGGACCCCAGCACAAGAAGCTGCTCGTGCACCGCGGCGTTGCGCCGCTGGTGCTGGTGCCCGGCTTCACGATGTCGACGTCGCTGGCCCGCAGCCTGCAGCCCCTGCAGGTGCCGCGGGAGGACGCGGTGTTCAACGTCTCGCGCTCTGCCCTGCTGATCGCCGCGCTCACCCAGAGCCCCGAACTGCTGCTCGCCGCGACCGAGGACAAGCTGCACCAGTCCTACCGCGCCCAGGCCATGCCCGAGACCGATCGGCTCGTCCGGGCGCTGCGCTCCGAGGGATTCGCGGCCGTGGTGTCGGGCGCCGGCCCCAGCGTGCTGGTGCTCGCCGACGGGCCAGGACGACGCCTGGTCGCGGCGGACATCGCCGCGCGCGTGACGGACACTCCGTGGGAGCCCCTCATGCTCGCCGTCGATGTCAGGGGTGGTACAGTGAGGGACCAAACGGAGGGTTCCACGTAAACCCGTGAATCTGGCCTCCGTCGCAATTCTGCGAACTGCTGCATCCATCCCGATCTGATTGCGCTGCGCCGTTTCCCATGTTCAATCCGGGAACCGGACACCGGCCGCAAGGATCGAACGCGATCCGGCATATCCGATAACACGCAAGGGAGTACTCGTGGAGTCCATCTCCGAGATCCGTACCGACGGCGACACCGAGGGCGAAGGCACGCCCGTGGATGAGGCCGTGACCACAGCACCTGAAGAGGGCGCACCTGCTGCCGACGGCGAGGTTGCCGCGGAGCCGGCGGAGGGCGACGAGGCCGCCGCCCAGACGCCTGCTGAGACCGAGACCGCCGACGTGCTCGAGTCCGTCTCCGCCGTCGAGAACGGCGCGACCGAGGCTCCGGCTGAAGCCGCCCCCGCGGAAGAGAAGCCGGCGAAGGCGCCGCGCAAGCGCGCTCCGCGCCGTGCCAAGAGCAGCGACCTGGCCGAGAACGCCGCAGAGCCGGCCGCCGACGCCGCGGTCGAAGCTCCGGTCGAAGCTAAGGCGGCGAGCAACGCTGCGGAGGCCGCGCCCGCCGCGGCATCCGCCGATGTCGCTGCCGAGACCGTCGAGGCGCCCGCCGCCGAGACCGTCGAGGCGCCGCCCGCGAAGAGCACGGCTCGCAAGACCGGCTCGCGTCGCGCCAGCAGCCGCACCGCCAAGGCGGCCGAGGCTGTCGCCGAGGCGCCGGCGGAGGACGCCAAGACCGACGACGCCGGCACTGCGGCTCCCGAGAGCGCCGCCGCACCCGCGGCCGAGGCGCGGGCAGACAAGGCCGACGCCGACAAGAGCGACGACAACCGTGCCGACGCCGGCAACCGTGCCGACGCGGGCAACCGTGCCGACGCCGGCAGCCGCAGCGACGGCGACCAGAACTCCGAGGGCGACAAGTCCTCCGAGGGCGAGCAGTCCGATGGCGAGACGCCGTCCCGTTCGCGCAGCCGTTCGCGCAACCGCAACCGCAACCGCAACAAGGATGCCGCCGCAGGCCAGAACGCGCAGGGCGGCAACGCCCCCGAGCCGGCCGAGAAGGCACAGCCCGCAGAATCCGACGACGAGTCGGGTCAGGGTGGCCGTGGTCGCCAGCGCAACAAGCGTCGCCCGCAGGGTGGTCAGAACGACGAGTTCGACACCGAGATCGGCGACGACGATGTTCTCATCCCGATCGCCGGCATCCTCGATGTGCTCGACAACTACGCCTTCGTCCGCACCACCGGCTACCTGCCCGGCACCAGCGACGTCTACGTCTCGCTCGGCCAGGTGAAGAAGTACCACCTGCGCAAGGGTGACGCTGTCGTCGGTGCCATCAAGCAGCCCCGCGAGAACGAGCAGACCGGTCGCCAGAAGTACAACGCGCTGGTCAAGGTCGACTCGATCAACGGCCTGTCCGTCGACGACGCCGCTGAGCGCGTGGAGTTCGGCAAGCTGACGCCGCTGTACCCGCAGGAGCGTCTGCGCCTCGAGACGGCCCCCGAGAAGCTGACACAGCGGATCATCGACCTGGTCGCCCCCATCGGCAAGGGT
>NZ_JANJFJ010000469.1:0-1980 GCF_024626565.1 Microbacterium sp. zg.Y909 | reverse complement strand
GGCGCGGCATCGGTGTCGCTGCCGAACAGCACGAGGTCATTGCCTGCTTCGCTGATGCCGAAGGCGTAGATCTCCCCGGCCACCGCGCCCTCGAGCACATGGTCGAGGTCATGGATGCCGCGATCGCGCAGCACCTTGGCGACGCCGGTCCACACCAGATGCATGTTGACCGCGAGCGCGGTGGCGGGCGCGGCGCCCGCGAGCCGCTGCTGCAGCAGCGAGACGTCGGCGAGACTCAGGCCCCCGCCGCCCAGCTCGGCCGGGGCGAGCACGGCCAGGTAGCCGGCGGCGGCGAGGTCGGCGAGGTCGTCGTGGGGGAAGGTGTTGTCGCTGTCGTGCCCCGCAGCGCGCGCGCGGATGCGCTCGATCAGGTCGTCCGGCAACAGGCTCGCGGGATCGAAAGCGGTCATGAGAGTGCCTCCCTGAGATGGCGGAGCGTGTCTGCGGGCTTATCGCGGTGCGGCGAGTGCCCGGCGCCGGTGACGACCGACATGGTGACCTGCGGATTGGCGAGCACGTCGTCGACCACGGCGCCCGTGAAGATCGAGTACACCGCGGGGTCGCTGGCGATGACGTGGGTGGGCACGCTCAACCGCGCCGCGTCCTCGCGCACGTCCCACACGGCGTTCTGCTCGCTCGTCTGCTCCGCCGCCCAGCGGCTCGCCTGTCGGGCCGCGAGGGCCTTGAGCTCGATGTCGTTCGGATGCCAGGTCGGGTGCTCCGCGCGCACGGCCGCCTCGGACGGGTCGGCGAAGGCGCGGGTCTGGCTGTTGCGCACGATGGCGCGGTCGTGGCCGGCGAGCAGGATGCCGGGATCGATGAGGATCAGCCGGCGGGTCCACTCCGGGTGCGCGGCCGCGGCGACGGTGGCGGCGGCCCCGCCGAGGGAGTGGCCGACGACGAGGTCCCACGGGGCGGCGCCGGGGCCCTCCGGCTCGGTGGCGGCGACGTCGGCGGCGTACGCCGCGATCGTGTAGTCCAGCGCCCGGGGCGCCACCCCGTGGCCGCGCAGGTCCACCGCGGTCGCGTGCCAGCCGGCATCCGCCAAGGCCGTGCCGTACAGCCACATGAGGGGCCCGTTGGAGCCCAGACCGTGCACCAGCAGGGCGCGGCGCGGCGACGAGGGCTCACCCCAGGCGTACCGGGGCAGGGTGACGGGTGAGGGCATGCCCCCAGCCTAGGTCTGGAGGGGGTGCGCAGACCGGTCCGCGCCCCGCCGCCCCGGGGGCGCTGTGGCGGGGGATGATGGTGAAGTGATCTCCACCGACCTGGCCCGGGAACTGCGCGCCGCCGGCCTCAGCTGGCGGCCGCGTTCGGGTGACCGCTTCCAGCTGGACGAGCCAGAGTTCGAGGCCGACGTCTTCACCGTCAGCGACATGACGATCGAGGCGCGCAGCTATCCGACCGGCACGCTGCTGGCGTTCAACGGCACCACGGAGTGGGCGCTGGACTCCGTCGCCCTGGGCGATGCGCTGTGGCTGCCTTCCGAGGCGCAGCTGCGCGAGATGCTGCGGGGCGCGTTCCGCTCGCTCGTGCGGCTTCCCGACATCTACGAGGTGGAGATCGAAGTCGATGGCGCGCGCCACCGGTTCCGGCATCCGGAGCCCGCCGACGCGTACGCGCAGGCTGTGCTGTTCCTGCTGGCTCGCATCGCCGCGTAAGGTGTCGCCGTCGCCGCGTCAGGTGACGAGGGGAACCGGCTCGGTGTCGGGGATGGGGCTGGCGTCGCGGCCGCGCAGGTCGGGGAAGCCGCGCACGAACACGATCGAGACGAGCACGCCGGCCACGGCGAACAGGGCGCCGGCGACGAACGCGCCCTGCGGTCCCACGCCGTCGATGAGGAACCCGGCGGTCGCCGACCCCGCGGCCGAGCCGATCAGCTGACCGGTGCCGACCCAGCCGAAGGCCTCGGCGGTGTCGCTGAACTTCACACTCGCCGTCGTCATGGCGAACATCACCGCGAGGGCGGGCGCGACGCCC
>NZ_JANJFJ010000468.1:0-1074 GCF_024626565.1 Microbacterium sp. zg.Y909 | reverse complement strand
CGACACCATCGCGAGGCACAGGCCCGCGGCGACGATCGCGAACCGGCGCGCCATCGCCCAGCGGCCGATGGGGATGTGGCCGAACCCGAGCCCGCCGGCAAGGCTGCCGACCGAGAACACCGCGAGCACGAGGCCGGCCTCGAGGCCGCCGTGGTCGAAGGTGGCGACCACGCCCGCCTCCACCGCCGCCGTGGCGCCGATGAGGAGGAACCCGGTCGCCGTGGCGAGGATCACCGCGGGACGGGTGAGCACCTTGCCGAGCTTGCGGCGGCTGCGGGGAATGCGCACGCGCCCGACCTCGGGGGAGAGGATGAACCACGAGCAGCCGGCCAGCAGGATCACCACGATGCACACCAGCGCCGGAACGGTGCCGGCCTGCGTGGCGATGAACGTGATCATCACCGGCGCGATGATCCAGATGATCTCCTGCAGCGATGCGTCGAGCGAGAACAGCGGTGTCAGCTGGCGCGAGGTGACCATCTTCGGATAGATGGTGCGCACCGCCGGCTGCACGGGTGGAGTCGACAGGCCGGCCACCAGCGCCAGCAGCATGTACACGGGTACGACCGTCTGCACGAAGGCCAGCGTGGCGAGCATGACGGCGCACACGATGGTCGTCAGGGTGAGCACCTTGCGCATGCCCCAGCGGCCCATCCACCGGCTCGTCACGGGGCCGGCCACGGCCTGGCCCACCGAGGTCGCCGCCAGCACGAGTCCCGCGGCGCCGTAGGAGCCGGTGACGTTCTCGATGTGCAGCAGAATCGCCAGGCTCGTCATGCCGTTGGGGAAGCGCGCCGTCAGCTGCGCCGCCATGATGCGCGCCACGCCTGGACTGCGCAGAAGGTCCCGATATCCCGCCACGTGTATCCACGCTACCGCGCCCCGCGGCGACACGCCGGGGCGGCGAGTCCACAGGATGTTCAGTGTCGGAGGGGGTCCGTAGCGTCGTGCCTGTGGATGGATCTGCCGCGGCGGGGCGAGACCCGCGTGATTCAGCGGCTGGATCCGCCTCGACGAAGATGGCGTCCTGTGGATGAAACGGTGGACAACATGTGTTGTACATGGGGAGAGCGG
>NZ_JANJFJ010000467.1:0-3055 GCF_024626565.1 Microbacterium sp. zg.Y909 | reverse complement strand
TGGCGCACCGACAGGCCGTTGCGCGACCCCAGGTTGTACGCCGCCTCGAGCGGCTTGCCTGCGGCCAGGCGCTCGGCGGCCACGACGTGGGCGGCGGCGATGTCGGCGACGTGCACGTAGTCGCGCACGTTGGTGCCGTCGGGGGTGGCGTAGTCGTCGCCGTTGATGCGCGGGGTGCGGCCCTCGATGAGCGCCTCGAACACCAGCGGGAACAGGTTGTGCGGGCTGGTGTCGTAGACGGCGAGGTCGCCGGAGCCGACGACGTTGAAGTAGCGCAGCGAGGTGTGTCGCAGCGGCCGCTCGTCCTCGGCGGTCGCGACGGCCTGGTCGCGGATCAGCCACTCGCCGATCAGCTTCGACTCGCCGTAGGGCGACGCCGGGCGCTTGGGGAGGTCCTCGGTCACGAGCTCGACGTCGGGGGTGCCGTAGACGGCGGCCGACGACGAGAAGACGAGCTTGTCGACACCGGCATCCGCCATCGCCTGCAGCACCACGCGGGTGCCCTCGACGTTCTGCTCGTAGGTGTGCAGCGGCCGCTTGACCGACACCCCGGCGTACTTGAAGCCGGCAACGTGGATGACGCCCTCGACGTCGTGCTCACGCAGGGTCTGCTCCACGAGCGCGCGGTCGAGGATGGTTCCCTGCACGAAGGGCACACCCTCGGGCACGAACGACGCGTGGCCGCTGGAGAGGTCGTCGATCACGACGGGGCTGAGCCCGGCGGAGCCGAGCGCGCGGACGATGTGGGCGCCGATGTAGCCGGCGCCGCCGGTGACAAGCCAGGACATGCTTCCATCCTGCCCGATACCGGGGCGCCGGAGAGCAGGCCTACTCGACCTCGTGGCCGAGATCGGGGCGTGCGACGAAGCGTGCGGTGGCATCCGTGATCGCCTCGAGCTCGACCACGACGATCTCGTTCGTGCCCTGCCGGGTGACGGGGCCGGGCACATAGAGCGTGCGCTGCGGACCGCGGCGCCAGTAGCGGCCCAGGAAGAACCCGTTGACCCACGCGTAGCCCTTGCCCCAGCCGGCGGTGTCGAGGAAGAGATCCGCGGATGCCGCGAGCTCGAACGACCCACGCAGGCCCACCGGTCCCGCGGCAGGTCCGGCGCCGACGGCATCGGCCGCTGCGGCGCCGGCGGCCGCGGCTCCGAGGGCCGGGACGTCGAACGTGCGCACGTGCCAGGGGCCGGGGATCGGGTCGCCGTCGAGCCGCACGTCGCCGACGAGACCCTTGGGCTCGCCGATCTTGGTGTCGTAGTTGACGCGGCCGGTCTCTTCGACGAGCAGCCGCAGCCGGGCGCCGGCGGGCAGGGGCATCGCGAGGTCGCCGATCGTGCGCTGCAGGATGCCGACGGGGCGGTCATCGAGCGCCACCCAGGCGTAGTCGCGCACGTCGGCGTCGAGCACGCGGGTGCGGTCGGTGTCGACGGCGGCGGTGTACTCGGCGAGCACGAGGTCGGAGCCGAGCTCGTCGAGCGTCGGCGGAGCCTCGAACGTGCCGCGGTCGGAGGCAACGAGCGGCAGCGGGTCGCCGACCGACTGCAGCGCGACCTGCAGCACCGGCGCGTCGACGGGCTCGGGGAGCGGCTCGTCGGGCACCGGGGCGTGCTTGGCGATGACGTCGCGGAAGGCGCGGAACTTCTCGGTGATGTCACCGGACTCGCTGATCGGGGAGTCGTAGTCGTAGCTCGTGACCATCGGCAGGTAGCGGCCGGAGTCGTTCGCGCCGTTGGTCAGGCCGAAGTTCGTGCCGCCGTGCACCATGTAGATGTTCACCGATGCGCCCGCCGCGAGCAGCTCGTCGAGGTCGCGGGCGGCGTCGGCGAAGGTCGTGGTGTGGTGCTTCTCGCCCCAGTGATCGAACCAGCCGCACCAGAATTCCATACACATGAGCGGCCCGGTCGGCTGGTGCTCGCGCAGGGTCGCCAGGCGCTCCGAGATGCGGGAACCGAACGACCCGGTCTTGTGCAGGCCGTCGTGTGCGCCGCCCTCGAGCATGTGCGGGATGGGCTGGTCGACCTGGGTGAGGGGCACCGTGATGCCGGCCGCGCGCGTGACGCGGATGAGCTCGGCCAAGTACGCCTTGTCGGCGCCGTACGCGCCGTACTCGTTCTCGATCTGCACCAGGATCACGCTGCCGCCCCGGTCGATCTGTCGTGGCGCGACGATCGCGTTGATGCGGTCGAGGAAGCTCGTCACGGCCGCGAGGTAGCGCGGGTCGGAGCTGCGCAGCTTCATGTCGGCGTCGGCGGTCAGCCACGTCGGCAGGCCGCCGTTGTGCCACTCGGCGCAGATGTAGGGCCCAGGGCGCACGATGGCGTGCATGCCCTCCTCGGCGACGAGGTCGAGGAACCGGCCGAGGTCGAGGCCGCCCGCGGCATCCCACTGGCCCTGCACCGGTTCGTGCGCGTTCCACGCGACGTAGGTCTCGATGGCGTTGAGGCCCATCAGCCGGGCTTTGCGCAGCCGGTCGCGCCAGAGGTCGGGGTGCACCCGGAAGTAGTGCAGGGCTCCCGAGATGATGCGGTGGGGCTCGCCGTCGAGCAGGAAGTCGGTCTCGCCGATCTGAAAGCGCGAAGTCATGCCCCAAGCGTATCGGGCAAGCGTTTTCCGGCGGTCGTCAGCACGCCGTTTCGGCGGTGCGGGAGCGTCGCCAGGACCTCGTCGCGCAGCACCGGGGGGAGGAGGCGCGGCGGGGCGTCCTGGAAGACGATGGGCCGCAGGAACCGGCGGATCGCCGTCGCTCCCACCGAGGTGTGCAGCGACGTCGTCGCCGGCCACGGACCGCCGTGGTGCTGCGACCAGGTGACGGCGACGCCCGTGGGCCACCCGGCGAAGAGCACGCGACCGGCGCGGTCCTGCAGCAGCGCCAGGGTCTCGGCGACGTCGTCGGTGTCCTCGGCGTGGAGCGTCGCGGTCAGGCACCCCTGCACGGCGCGGAGCGCCCGGTGCAGATCCTCGTCGCCGTCGTAGCGGATGAGCAGCGTCACCGGGCCGAAGCACTCCTCGAGGAGGGTCTCCGCGCGTTCGGCGACCGCTGCGGCGTCGGTCG
>NZ_JANJFJ010000466.1:0-3060 GCF_024626565.1 Microbacterium sp. zg.Y909 | reverse complement strand
GCGCTCAAGGGCGTCAACCTGCGCATCGCCCGCGGGGACTACGTCTCCATCGTCGGGCCGAGTGGGTCGGGCAAGTCGACGATGCTGAACATGCTGGGGCTGCTGGACCGCCCGAGCGTGGGGGAGTACCGCATCGACGGTGTCGTGACCGGGACCCTCACCGAGAACGAGCGCGCGGCGGTGCGTGCGCGCCGGATCGGGTTCGTGTTCCAGTCGTTCCACCTCATGCCGCGGCGCACCGTCTTGGACAACGTGCTCATGCCGATGCTCTACAGCGGGGTGCCGCGGCACGAGCGCGAACGCCGGGCCCGTGACACGCTCGAGCGGGTGGGGCTGGAGCACCGCCTCGATTTCCTTCCCACGACGCTTTCCGGTGGCGAGCGGCAGCGTGTCGCCGTCGCGCGCGCCGTGGTCAGCACCCCCAGCGTGCTGCTGGCTGACGAGCCGACGGGAAACCTGGATGCCGCCACCTCCGAAGAGGTGATGGAGCTGTTCGACGACCTGCGCGCCGACGGGCTCACCCTCGTCGTCATCACCCACGACAGCACCGTGGCCGCCCGCGCCGACCGGCGCGTGCGCATCGCCGACGGTCGCCTGAGCGAGGAGTCCTGATGCGGTGGCGTCCTCGGCTGCGGCGTAAGCCCGTGGCATCCGACTCCGCTGCGGCATCCGACTCCGCGGAAGGCGACACCACGGCAGCGACCGATCTCGTGCCCCACGTGCGGCGCGCCGATCGCTTCACCTTCCAGGATCTCGTGGTCGAGGCGACCGCGGACATCGGCTCCAGGCCGGGCCGGCTGGCGATGACGCTCGTGGGAACGGTGCTCGGCATCGGTGCCCTGGTCGCGACGATCGGCTTCGCGCAGACGGCCGCGCACCAGATCGAGCGTCAATTCGACGCGGTGAAGGCGACGCAGGTGGTGGTCTCGCCCGGCGAGACCGCGACCGCGTCGGGCGGCAGCGCGGCCACGGCCCGGCTGCCGTGGGACGGCGTCGACCGCGTCACACGGCTCGTCGGCGTGGTGGCGGCGACGCTCGTCGCCGACCTGTCGCTCGGTGATGACTCCATCACCGCCGTGCCGGTGAACGACCCCTCGGCGCCCGCGGTCGCGTCGCCCGCCCTCGTCGCCGCGACGGCAGGCCTGCTCGACGTGATCGGCGGGCAACTGGTGACCGGTCGCATGTTCGACGCCGGGCACGACCAGCGGGCGGACCGTGTCGTGGTGCTCGGTGCGCGCGCGGCGGAGCGCTTGGGGATTAACCGGGTGGACCGGCAGCCGTCGGTGTTCATCGGGGGAGTCCCCTACGCCGTCGTCGGGGTCTTCGACGGGGTGCAGGCCCGCGGCGGGCTGCTCGACGCCGTCGTCATGCCGATGCAGACGGCGCGCGCGGAGCGGGCGCTGACGGCCCCCGGCGAGATGCAGATCCGGATATCCATGGGAACCGGGCCGCAGGTGGGCGAGCAGTCGGCCATCGCGCTGTCGCCCGGCGCGCCCGAGAACCTGGAAGTCGCCGCGCCGTCGGCGCGCTCAGTCCTCGGCGACAGCGTCAGCGCCGACGTCAACGTGGTCTTCCTCATCCTCGGAGGCATCGTGCTGCTGGCGGGTGCGCTGGGCATCGCGAACGTGACGATGCTCAACGTCATCGAGCGCGTGCCCGAGATCGGCCTGCGCCGGGCGCTGGGCGCGACGGGACGGCAGATCGCATCGCAGTTCGTGGTGGAGTCGATCATCATCGGGCTGCTCGGCGGTCTGCTGGGAGCCGCGCTGGCCGTGGTGTCGGTCGTACTGTTCTCGGTGGCACAGCAATGGACACCGATCATCGACCCGTGGATCGCCGTCGGCGGCGCGGTCCTCGGCGCTGTGGTCGGTCTCGTCGCCGGCTGGTTCCCGGCTCGGCGTGCCTCTCGCATCGAGCCGGTGACCGCGCTGCGCGGCGGCCGCTGACCGCTCGCGAGTGAGTATTCGAGGCGCCGAGTGAGTATTCGTCACGCCGCGTGAGTATTCGCCCCAGCGGGCAGCTCGTCTACTCGGAACGGCTGTGTGCCGACCCCGCATCGCTGCGCGGAGCCGATCGCTCGCCGAGCACCTTCCCGTACCACCGGGTCGCGTTGCTGTTGTCGTTGTACGGCTCGATGGCGACGAACCCCGAGGCCGCGTACAGCCGCCCCGCCGCTTCGAGGCTGTGGTGGGTGTCGAGGACGAGCTCGGCCGCCCCCCACTGCCGCGCGGCATCCTCGAGCCCACCCAGCAACAGCCGGCCCCACCCGCGACCGCGCGTCTCGGGCCGCAGGTACAGGTGCTTCACCTCGTATCGGCGCCCGTCAGGGCCGCCGGCGATGCGCCGGATGCCGCCACAGCCGACCGCGCGCCCTTCGTCGTCCTCGACCATCAGGAACACCCCCGCGTCGGGAGTGAAGGCCGCCGGGTCGGGGAAGACGGTGCGGTACGCCGGGCCGGGGAAGGTCTCGGCCCGCATGGCGAAGTACTCCTCGAGCAGCTCGCGCGCGGCGGGGTCGTCGACGGGTGCGGGGCGCAGGCTCACCATGCCTTCGAGCGTAGCCCCGTAGGCTGGTGGCATGACGACACGCGTGGCCCTCGTCGGCGCGACCGGCAAGCTCGGCAGCATCGTGAGCGGGGTCGTGGCCGAGACAGAAGGCTTCGAACTGATTGCGGCGCTGTCGTCGGCGAGCGATCTTTCGGAGATGGATGCCGCCGACCTCGTGATCGACACCTCGACCCCCGCCGTCTCGATCGACGTCGTGCGCCGCGCCGTCGAGCGGGGGAAGCAGCTGCTCGTGGGAACCTCCGGGTGGTCGGCCGAGCGCATCGCCCTCGTGCGCCCGCTCGTGCAGGACGCGGGCACCGGCGCCGTGTTCATCCCGAACTTCTCGCTCGGCTCCGTGCTCGGAACCGCGCTCGCCGCGGCATCCGCCCCGTTCTTCCCCTCGATCGAGATCGTCGAGGCTCACCGTGAGACCAAGGTCGATTCCCCCAGCGGCACCGCGGTGCGCACCGCCGAGCTGATCGCCGCCTCGCGCTCCCAGGTCGGTCCCGTCGA
>NZ_JANJFJ010000465.1:0-3076 GCF_024626565.1 Microbacterium sp. zg.Y909 | reverse complement strand
GCCGGCCGCCGCCCGGTAGCTGGGTCCGCCCTGGCTGTTGCGCAGATCGAAGACCGTTCCGGTGCCGTAGATCGTCGCCTGGGCGAGGGTGAAGGTCTCGGGGAAGACCGGCGGGGGTTCGCCGTTGCCGCCGCCGCTGGTGATGAAGCGGCCGTCGGGACCGTACACGGCGACGAAGTACGCCGTGGCATCCGACTTCACCCTGAAGTCGTCACCGTCCTCGGTGACCGTGCCGGTGAAGACGCTGCTGACGGCATCGGTCTCGGCCAGCTGCTGCACCTGGGAGTCGAGGTTGGTCGCCAGGGTGTTGCGGAGGAACCCGAGCGTGCCCACACCCGCGGCGACGAGTCCGATCGCCAGCACTGCGACGGTGACCCCGGTGACCTTCGCGCGCAGGCTGACGCCGCGCCACCAGTCGGTCAGCGCATCGGTCCTGCCTGCGTGTGCGGCTAGTGCCACGAGGTCACGCGGACTTGCCCGCCTTCAGCATGTAGCCGAAGCCCCGCTTGGTCTGGATGAGGGGCTCGGACGAGTGCGGATCGATCTTGCGCCGCAGGTAGGAGATGTAGCTCTCCACGATGCCGGCGTCGCCGTTGAAGTCGTACTCCCACACGTGGTCGAGTATCTGCGCCTTGCTCAGCACCCGGTTGGGGTTGAGCATGAGGTAGCGCAGCAGCTTGAACTCGGTGGGGGAGAGGTCGATCGACACGTCGCCGACGAGCACGTCGTGGGTGTCCTGGTCCATCGTCAGCTCGCCTGCGCGGATGATCGACTCCTCGTCGGCCTGCATCGTGCGACGCAGGATCGCCTGGATGCGCGCGACGATCTCGTCGAGGCTGAACGGCTTGGTGACGTAGTCGTCGCCGCCGGCGTTGAGGCCGGTGATCTTGTCCTCGGTCTCGTCCTTCGCGGTGAGAAAGAGGATGGGCGCGGTGTAGCCGGCGCCGCGCAGGCGCTTGGTGACGCTGAAGCCGTTCATGTCCGGCAGCATGACGTCGAGCACGATCAGGTCGGGTTCCTCTTCGAGGACGGCCGAGATCGTCTGGGCGCCGTTGGAGACGGCGCGCACCTGGAAACCTGCGAAGCGCAGGCTCGTGATGAGCAGGTCGCGGATGTTCGGCTCATCGTCGACGACAAGGATGCGAGGCGCGGTCATGGCCCCATTATGGTCACGGAACCCATGCGCTGTCTGGACATCGGTCGGTGCGGCCGTCATGCGGTATAGGCGCTGGGTGTTCACGGAGCAAGCGCGCCGGCCCGAAATGAGGGGATCTGCCGGAATGCGGATGCCTGCGGCCCGAGGGACCGCATCCGGGCGAATCTCCTCATCCCGGCAACTGGGTGAGCCGGGGTCGCCGGGGTCGGGCGCCGCGCGCGGGCGCCGCGGCGCCGGCCCGAAAAGAGGGGATCTGCCGGAATGCGGATGCCTGCGGCCCGAGGGACCGCATCCGGGCGAATCTCCTCATCCCGGCAACCGGGTCAGCCGGGGTCACCGGGGTCGGGCGCCGCGCGCGCACGCCGCGGGGGCTGTCAGCCGGGTTCAGGCGCCCAGCGCCGCGCGGCCGGCGACCTGCTCGGCATCCAGGATCGTGTACGAGTACCCCTGCTCGGCGAGGAACCGCTGCCGGTTCTGCGCGAAGTCCTGGTCGACGGTGTCCCGGGCGATCAGGGTGTAGAAGCTGGCGGTGTGCCCGTTGGTCTTCGGCCGCAGCAGACGGCCGAGGCGCTGGGCCTCTTCCTGGCGGGAACCGAACGATCCCGACACCTGGATGGCGACGGATGCCTCGGGGAGGTCGATCGAGAAGTTCGCGACCTTCGAGACCACCAGCACCGGCACCTCGCCGACCCGGAACTGCTGGTACAGCTGCTCGCGCTCGTCGACGGGGACGGCCCCGGTGATCTTCGGTGCCCCGAGCGCCTCGGACAGCTCATCGATCTGGTCGAGGTACTGCCCGATCACCAGGATCTGCTCGCCCTCGTGGCGCGCCACGAGGTCGCGCACGACGTCGATCTTCACCGGCGCCGTCGCGGCGATGCGGTAGCGGTCCTCGTCGGCGGATGCCGCATACTCCAGCCGCTCGTCGACGGGCAGGTCCACGCGCACTTCGTAGCAGATGGCGGGGGAGATGAAGCCCTGGGCCTCGATCTCCTTCCACGGTGCATCGAACCGCTTGGGCCCGATGAGGCTGAAGACGTCTCCCTCGCGGCCGTCCTCGCGCACGAGCGTCGCCGTGAGACCGAGCCTGCGCCGCGCCTGCAGGTCGGCGGTGAGCTTGAACACCGGCGCCGGCAGCAGGTGCACCTCGTCATAGACGATGAGACCCCAGTCGAGGGCGTCCAGCAGCGACAGGTGGGCGTACTGGCCCCCGCGCTTGGCGGTGAGGATCTGGTAGGTGGCGATGGTGACCGGCTTGATCTCCTTGAGCTGACCGGAGTACTCGCCGATCTCCTCTGGCGTGAGGCTCGTGCGCTTGAGCAGCTCGTCGCGCCACTGCCGGGCGCTGACGGTGTTGGTCACGAGGATCAGGGTCGTCGTCTTGGTTTGAGCCATCGCGGCCGCGCCCACGAGCGTCTTGCCTGCGCCGCAGGGGAGCACCACCACGCCGGACCCGCCCTCGTGGAAGGTGTCGACAGCGGTGCGCTGGTACGGACGCAGCGACCAGCCGTCCTCGGCGAGGTCGATGGGGTGCGGGGTGCCGGGGGTGTAGCCGGCGTGGTCCTCGGCCGGCCAGCCGATCTTCAGCAGCTCCTGCTTGATCTGCCCGCGCGCCCACGCATCGACGACGAACGTGTCGGGGGTGGGGCGGCCCACGAGCAGCGGACTGATGCGCTTGTTGCGCGAGACCTCGGACAGCACGGCGTTGTCGGTCGAGCGCAGCACGAGCACGCCCTCGCCGAAGCCCTCGACGTCGGCGCGCTCGATGACCAGGCGGCCGTAGCGGTTGACCGTCTCACGCAGGTCCATCGACACCGATGCGGGCACCGGAAACCGCGACCAGCGCTCGAGGGTCGCGAGCATGTCGTCGGCGTCGTGGCCGGCGGCCCGCGCGTTCCACAGGCCCAGCCGGGTGATGCG
>NZ_JANJFJ010000464.1:0-3079 GCF_024626565.1 Microbacterium sp. zg.Y909 | reverse complement strand
GCGCGCCTCGCCGGCGACCTCGTCGCCACGAGCGCCGAGATCTCGGCCTTCCGCGGCTCGGCCGCGCCGCCGGAGCGTTCGCGCAAGGACTCGGAGCTGCCCCCGGGGCTCACCGGCGAGGTGCGGCGGGTGCTGTTCGCGATCATGCAGCTGCGATACGCGGCCGAGCGCCTGCGCCGCGTGCAGCTGGCCGATGACAAGGCGCTGGAGTCCTTGGCAGAAGTCGTGGCGGACCGGGCGCCCACCCCCCATCCCGCGCAGAAGCCGGGCGTCGCAGCCCACCACCCGTCCGCGGCGCCGCACGGGACGGGTGGGCTGCGGCCGACCGACCGGCAGGCCGCCCAGGCGACGGTCGCGACGGGGCTCGCGCTGCTCCTCGGGTCGCTGGTCTCGTCGACGCATCAGTACTGGGCGGCCATGCCGGCCTTCCAGACGATCAGCGGCTCCGACGGGGAGACCCGGGTCAAGAGCATCCAGCGGATCATCGCGACCGTCGCCGCCTCGGGTATCGCGTTCGGGCTGGCGATCGTCGCGGGGCACGATCCGGTCTGGGCCTACCCGCTGCTGATCGTGAGCGTCTTCTTCGTGGCGTTCACCCGCGCCATCTCGCCGGCGGCGATGGTGTTCTGGGTCACGCTGGGCCTGGCGACCATGTACGACGTGATGGGAACGCTGAGCGTGGAGACCGTGCAGGCGCGCATGCTCGAGACGCTCGTCGGGGGCGTGGTCGCCATCGTGATCTCGGCGTTGTTGCTGCCCACCCGCACCGGGTCGCAGGTCGTGGCGGGCATGACGTCGGCGGTGGGTCGGGCGCGGGCGCTGCTGTCGGATCTGCTCGCCCCGCGGCTGGGGGAGGAGGCGCTGACCCGACAGCAGGTCGCCGAGCGTGAGCGCGAGCTGGGCGACCTGCTGCGAGCGCTGGAGACGCGGGCGGCTCCGTTGCGCCGTGACCCCGGCTCGCTGCGCGCCGACGGCATCGAAGCGCAGCTGACGGCACTGTGGTCGGTGCTCGACTACGAGCGGCGGCTGGGGCGCACTCTCGTGCGTCTACCGCGGGCGGACGGCGCCGCCGACACCGCGCAGTGGTCGCGGCTCGCGCAGATGTCCGACGAGAACTTCGCGGCCGTCCAGGAGGTGCTGCGGGGTGCGCTGCCCAGCAGACTGCATCCTCTCGCCGATCTCGCGCTCGACCCCGGAAGGGGTGAGGGTCCCGAGGCGGACGCACACGTCCAGCTGACGCGCCTGAACCAGTCGGTGCTCGCACTGATCGAGTCGATCCGTCCGGGCACAGTGGACCCTCCCGACGGGCCGGGCACGCAGGTTCCCGCCGATCCCGACCGCCGCCACCGCCACCGCCGCGGCCGCGCGTCGCGCTGACCCGGCTCAGTGCACGGCCGCGGGCTTGGGCGGCACGGGAATGTGCGTGCGCGGCGTGCTGACGGCGAGCCCGGCGATGAGCACGCCGGCCGCCACCAGCACCGCCCACACCCACCCGCCCATGTCGTCGAACGCGGTCGCGTCCGATGATGTGCCTGCGACGGCGAGGATCGATCCGGCGCCGGCGATGCCCAGCAGCTGACCGGCCTGCTTGGACGTGGAGATGAAGCTCGACGCCAGTCCGGACTCCTCGGTGGGCAGCTCCGAGAGCGCGGTTACGCTGACGGGATCGGCGATGAGGCCGAAACCGAACCCGAACACGAAGTACGGCAGGAACACCGTCCACAGCGGGGCGCTCTCGGTCAGCCACAGCCCAGCAGAGCCGACGGCGAGGAGCGTTCCGCTGATGATGAGTGCGGCGCGCGAATGCTGGTGTGCGACGAATCGGGCGGCCAGGAGGGCGGATGCGGTGGCGCCGGCGGCCAGCGGGATCGTCATGAGGCCCGCCTGCGTGGCGTTCAGCCCGCGCTCGGACTGCAGGTAGAAGGTGTTGACGAACAGCAGCGCTGCGAGTGCCAGGTACCCGGCCACCGCCATCGTCAGCGCGGTGACGAACGGCCGGTCGGTCAGCAGATGCAGGGGCAGCAGCGGATCCTGCCGACGGCGCTCGTACGGCACGAGCGCGACCAGCGACAGCAGGGCGACGGCGATCGCCGCGAGCACGGGCACGGAGGTCCATCCCAGGTGCACGCCCTCGATCAGGGTGAACGCGAGGGCGGCGAGGAAGAGGGTCAGCAGGATCTGGCCGACGCCGTCCAGGCGCGCAGGGTGCTGCGCGCGGGATTCGCGCAGGAGGACGAGCGCGAGTACCGACGCCACCACCCCCAGAGGCACGCCGGCCCAGAACACCGAGGTCCAGCCGAGATCCTTCACGAGCAGTCCGCCGAGGATCGGGCCCGCCGCCAGCGACGCCGTGCCGATGGTGGTCCACCACATCACCGCGACGGCGCGCTGCGCACGCTGCGGAAACGCCGCTGCCAGAAGCGACAGGCCGGCGGGTGCGATGAGCGCACTGCCGGCGCCCTGGATGACCCGTCCGACGACGAGCAGGCCCACCGACGTGCTCAGGGCGCAGACGACCGAGCCCACGATCATCACCACGTTGCCCATCACGAGCACGCGTCGTCGACCGATGCGATCTGCCAGGTTTCCGGCGAAGATCAGCAGGCTCGCGAGCGTCAGCACGTAGGCGCTCACGACCCACTGCAGCGAGTCGATTCCGGCGCCCAGATCCCGCGAGATATCGGGCAGCGCGATATTGGCGACGCTGCCGTAGACGGTGTGCAGGAACTGCGAAAGGCAGCAGACGACGATCAGCCAGCCGCCCGCGACACTCCCTGATTTCACCATGCCGCCCCCGTTCGAGGCCTCGACTATAGCCCCGCCGACGGGGCCTGCCCAGTGGTCCTGCGACACGGTCGCAGGTGGTGCGGATCGTGCAGGAGGGGGCCTGTTCAGGTCTTCCCGGGCGTGTAAGGCTGACGCCCTATCGACGCCCCACGCACACACGTCGGAGCGCGTCCTCTCTCAATCGGATGTCAGGAGCTGCAATGGACCTCACGCCACGCGAGATCGACAAGCTGTACGTCTACCAGGTCGCGGAACTCGCGCGACGCCGCCGAGATCGCGGCACGAAGCTCAA
>NZ_JANJFJ010000056.1:0-18277 GCF_024626565.1 Microbacterium sp. zg.Y909 | reverse complement strand
GCGGAGGGTAAACTGGGGGTTCGCTCGCCCCCTGCGCGAGGTGGTCGCACGGCTCTCGCCTGCGGTCCGAGGCTCGAAACCTCCGGCATCTCTCACCCAGACCTCCGGAGGTTTTTCCATGTCTTCATCCATGTCCGGGCGCACCCGCTGGTGGGCTCTGGCGGTACTGTCGATGACCCAGCTCGTGGTCGTGCTGGACGGCACCATCGTCAACATCGCGCTGCCCCAGGCGCAGGCGGCTCTCGACCTCACCGACAGCGCCCGCCAGTGGGTCGTCACCGCGTACGCCCTCGCCTTCGGGGCGCTGCTGCTGCTCGGTGGCCGCGTCGCCGACTATTGGGGCCGCAAGCGCACCTACATGGTGGGCATGGTGGGTTTCGGCATCGCGTCGCTCTGGGGCGGTCTCGCGCAGACGGGCACCGAGCTGATCCTCGCGCGCGGGCTGCAGGGCGTCTTCGCCGCTCTCCTCGCCCCCGCCGCCCTGGCGCTGCTGACTGTCACGTTCCCGTCAGGCCGCGAACGCAACACCGCCTTCGCCGTGTTCGGCACCGTGGCCGGTGCGGGCGCCGCGGTGGGGCTGGCTCTGGGCGGGGTGCTGACGGAGTTCTTCAGCTGGCGGTGGTGCCTGCTGGTGAACCTGGTGTTCGTTGTGATCGGCATCGTCGGCGCGCTGCTGTTCCTGCGCGAGTCCAGGGCCGAAGGCGACAACCGCTACGACGTGTGGGGCGCGGTGACGGTGACCCTGGGCCTCGGGGCGCTCGTCTACGGCTTCAGCCTCGCGGAGTTCGGGTGGGGCAATGTGTCGACCATCGCGTTCCTCGCCGCCGGTGTGGTGCTTCTGGGGCTATTCGTGTGGATCGAGACGCGCGTGCGCAACCCGCTGCTGCCCCTGCACGTCGTCACCGACCGCGTGCGCGCTGGAGCGTTCCTCATCCAGGCAGTCGCCGGCAGCGTCATGATCGGTGCGACGCTGTACCTGACCTTCCACCTGCAGATCGTGCTGGGCATGTCGGCTCTGGCGGCGGGTCTGGCGAGCCTCCCGCTGCCGCTGGCAACCATGCTGACGGCGCCGATCGTCGCCACGTTGCTGGGCCGCATCGGGCCGCGCCCGCTCATGATCACCGGCCCCCTCGTGGTGGCGGCGAGCCTGCTGCTGCTCTCGCGCATCACCGGCGGCGCCTATGCCGTGGAGGTGCTGCCCGCTCTGATCGTGATGGGCTTCGGCATGGCGTTCATCTTCGTGCCGCTGCAGAACCTCGCCCTCGCCGGAGTCCCGGCCCACGACGCCGGCGTCGCCTCGGCGACCGCGAACTCGGCGATGCAGATCGGCGGCTCGATCGGACTGTCGGTCTTCACCGCGGTGTACGCCGCCGTGGTGGGCCCGCACGGCTCCGGCATCCCGGCCACCAGCGCCCTCGTCGACGGCTACAGCGCGACGTTCGTCGCCGCCGCCGTCGGGATGGCCGTCGCCGCCGTCATCGCGATCGTCTTCGTGCGCAACCGCCGCCCGGACCTGGTGCCCGTCGAGGGGACGGCGACCGCGCGCGACTGAGCCGCAAGGGTCGGGCCGCTCCGTCATGGGTGCGGCCCGACCCGGCGCCCGACGGCGCCAGTAGGATCGCCGCATGACCCAGACCCTCGACGGCACAGTCAACTTCCGCGATGTGGGCGGCATGCCGTTGACGACAGGCGGCTCCACCGCGCCGGACGTGCTGTTCCGCTCCGACGCGCTGAGCGGTCTCACTTCTGACGGGCTCGAGCAGCTCGCCGGCAGCGACATCGAGGTGCTCGTCGACTTCCGCACGCAGTTCGAGCAGCAGATGGCTCCGAACCGGCTGCCCGCCAGCCGGTCGTTCCGAACCGTCCAATTGCCGCTGCTGGAGGGCGCCCTCACGGGACTCGCCCAGCAGGCGATGCAGATGGGTCGGCAGTCGGGAGACCCGGATGCCGCGGCGCAGGCGATCGCCGACGCGCTGGAGCACCTGCCCACCCTGGATGAGGTCTACGTCAGCATGCTCGAGCACGGCGCGACGGCCTTCGCGGAGGCCGCACGCGCGGTCGCCGCGCCGACGGACCGCGCGCAGGGCGTCCTGATGCACTGCACGGCGGGCAAGGACCGCACCGGCGTCGCCGTCGCCCTCATTCTCGACGCCGTCGGGGTGCAGCGAGACGCGATCGTCGCCGACTACACCCTGTCCGAGCAGAGCCTGGCCGGGGCGTGGGCGGATCGCATGTTCGCCACGGTGACGAGCATGGGCGTTCCGCTGACGCCTGCGCTGACGGCACTGATCGCGGGCGCGCCGGCATCGGCCATCCAAGCCGCACTGGCCTGGGTCGACGGGCACGGCGGGTCGGCCGCGTACCTGCGCTCAGGCGGCTTCGGCGACGATGAGCTCGCCGGACTCACGGCCCGGCTGCACGGCTGAAGTCGCTCAGACCTCGAAGTCCACCGCGACGCGGTCGGAGCGGATGCCGCCGATGAAAGCGGCGACCTCCTCGTGCGCGGGGTGCACCTGGTAGGCGTCGAGTCCCGCAGCGTCGTCGAAGTCCGCCACCAGCACGAGCTCCCAGTTGCCGGGTAGATCCAGCGCGTTCGCCCCGGCGCTCATCGCCCGCAGCGACGGGACGACGCCCACGAGCGCGGTGAGCCGGCGCGCCGCCTCGGCGGCTTGGACCGCGCGGACGGCGGGGTCGGTGTCGGCGAGCTTGAACGCCACGACGTGACGGATCATCTGGAGACCTCCTCGGTCAACGCGGCGCGCAGTCGTTCCGGGGAGACGCGCCAATGGGCGTGCAGACGGTCATCGACCAGCACGACCGGGATCTTCTCCCACCACAGCTCGTGCAGGGCGGGGTCGTCGAGGATCGAGTGCTCCTGCACGTCGACATCCCCTTCGGGAAACTCCGCGACGACCGTCTCGATGACCTCGCGGGCGACGTCGCAGAGGTGGCATCCCGGTTTCGTGAGCAGCGTGACGGTGGTCACGTCAACGCTCGACGGGAAAGCCCGCCACGATCCACTCGCCGGTGCCGCCCTCGACGTTGGTGGCGTCGTAGCCGCGCTGGGTGAGCGCGGAAACCACCTGCGCCGAACGGCCGCCGGCCTGGCAGATGACGTCGAAGGGCTCGTCCGGCAGACGGTCGAGCAGGCCGCCGAGCTGGGACATGGGCAGGTTCACCGCGCCCGGCACGTGGCCGGCAGCGAACTCGTCCTCTTCGCGCACGTCGATCAGCGGCGTCTCCTGCCGGTCGCGCAGCTGCTGGACGGTTATCGACTTCATGACGGTCCTTTCGAACACGAAGCGCCCCTGCGACGCGCAGAACGGTCGGGGGCGCTTGTGCGGGATGCCGCTTACTTCTTGTTGCGGCGCTGGTGGCGAGTCTTACGCAGCAGCTTGCGGTGCTTCTTCTTCGCCATGCGCTTGCGGCGCTTCTTGATGACTGAACCCACGGAAAACCTCGCTATGTCAGGGGTCTGGGTGCGGAGGTACCGAACCCGGGATCGGGCAAAAGTTGAAAATGCCTCGGATCAGTCTAGCCGACGTCGGCGATGGGCCGTTGCAGGGCGTCGAGCACGGCGCTTTCGGGTACGCGGTAGCTGCGGCCGAACCGCACAGCCGGCAGCTCCCCGGCGTGGACGAGGCGGTAGACCGTCATCTTGGAGACGCGCATCAGCTCGGCCACCTCGGCGACCGTCAAGAATCGCACGTCGGACAGTTCCACCATCGTTTCCCCCTCAGGCTGGACCCCCACACTCTAGGGCGCCGCTGGGACGGCTGTAAACGGTTGCGCCTGCTGTTGCCGTTGCGCACGATGCGCGGCTTTGAGCCCCGCTCCCGCACACCGACGGCCATGCCGCGGATCAGCGGCCGGGTATCTTGCTGAACACGCTGGCGAACGCGTGCCGGGCAGAGGCCGCCGCTCGTCCGACTGCGTCGGCTGCCTGAGCAGCGGAGTCGTTGAGCACGGGCGCCTCGTCCGTCTCCTCTTCGAGCAGGAACGGCATGAGCCAGTCGTCGACGGCGTCCAGCGGAGCGGTCGACAGGCTGTAGTAGCGGTGCTGTCCCTCTTCGCGCACCGACACGAGCCCCGCCTCGCGCAGCACCTTGAGGTGCTTCGACACGGTGGGCTGGCTGACTCCGAGGTCCTGCACGATGCGTGAGACGCTCGTGCCGCCTCGCTCCCCGTTCGCCGAGCGCGAGAGCAGCAGTTGCAGGATGTCGCGACGGGTGCCGTCGGCGATCACGTCGAAGATATCCGCCATGAAGCTAGGTTAGCCGCGGGTCTCGGGGAGTACCATGACACGGATCCGAGAGCGAGGAGGGCGCCGCATGGCGCGGCACGACGTCGGCGGCCCTTCGCGGCTCCGCACCCTCGCAGGAATGCGGTGGCTGCGCGATGAGATTCGCGACCTCACCACCTCCTCGCCGGCACGGTTCGCCGTGCTGATCTTCGCCGTCCTCATCCTCATCTTCACCGCCCTGTTCTCCTTGCCCGCCGCAGCGGCGGATGGAAGGCGCACCGCGCTCGCCGATGCGCTGTTCACCGCGGTCTCCACCATCTGCGTGACGGGACTGTCCACGGTGGACATGGCGACGCACTGGTCGCCGCTGGGCCACGTGATCACCTACATCGGAGTGAACGTCGGCGCCCTCGGCGTGCTGACGCTGGCATCGATCCTGGGACTCGTGATCTCGAAGCGGCTGGGCCTACGCGCCAAGCTCATCGCCGCCGGCGATTCGAACCCGCTGCGGGCCCACGGCGGGCCGGTCAACGAGGGACAGACGGTGCGACTTGGCGAAGTCGGTCAGCTGCTGAGGACCGTCGCCCTGTCGACCTTGATCATCGAAGCGGGCCTCAGCATTTTGCTCTACCCGGCGTTGATCGCCGCGGGCATCGATCCGCTCACCGCGCTGTGGGAGGCGCCCTACTACGCGGCGATGTCCTTCACCAACACCGGCTTCGTGCCCAATCCCGAGGGCCTGACGCCCTTCGCCAACGACTATTTCCTGCTCTCGGTGCTCATGGCGGGGGTCTTCCTCGGATCGATCGGCTTCCCGGTCATCTTCACGCTGTGGCGCCACACGTGGCACGTCCGTCGCTGGTCGCTGCACACCAAGCTCACGCTCATCACGACCACGGCCCTCTTCTTCGCCGGCGCCGTCGTGTTCGTGATCCTGGAGTATCTCAACCCGAAGACGTTCGGGGCGATGGATGCCTGGGACACGGCCTTCCAGTCGCTCTTCCTCTCGGCGATGACCCGCTCCGGCGGGTTTTCGCTGATCGACATCGGCGAGCTCAACGGCTCATCGCTCATTGCAGGCTCGATGCTGATGTTCGTGGGCGGCGGCTCCGCCTCCACCGCCGGCGGCATCAAGGTCACCACGCTGGCGGTGCTCGCCCTCGCCGTGTGGTCCGAGGCCCAAGGGCGGCAGCAGGTCGAGGCGTTCGGGCGGCGCATCCCCAGCGACGTGCAGCGGGTGGCGCTGTCGGTCGTGGCGTGGGGCGCGACGATCGTGGCGCTGTCGACCATCGTCATCACCCAGATCACGAAGGCGCCGGTCGAGCTGGTGCTCTTCGACGTCATCTCGGGGTTCGCCACCGTGGGGCTGTCGACCGGTCTCACCGCGGAGCTTCCGGACTCGGCGTCGTACGTCCTGGCGGCCACGATGTTCATGGGCCGCATTGGTACAGTGACTCTCGCCGCGGCGGTCGCCGCGACGGCGCGTTCACAGCTGTACTCGATGCCCGTGGAAAGGCCGATCGTTGGTTGAGCAGATCCGGGGCGACGCCCCCGTCCTCGTCATCGGCCTCGGCCGATTCGGCGCCGCGTGCGCGGGAGAGCTCGATCGCCTGGACCGCGAGGTCCTCGCGATCGACGCGAACCTCGAGCTCGTGCAGAAGTGGTCCGAGCGGGTCACCCACACCGTGCAGGCCGACGCCCGCAACATCGACGCGCTGAAGCAGGTCGGCGCGCAGGACTTCCAGGTGGCCATCGTGGCGACGGGCTCGTCGATCGAGGCATCCGTGCTGATCACCGCGAACCTCGTCGATCTGAAGGTCCCGCAGATCTGGGCCAAGGCCGTATCGCAGTCCCACGGCAAGATCCTCGCCCGCGTCGGCGCGAACCACGTGGTCTATCCCGAGCGCGAGGCCGGCGAGCGCACGGCTCACCTCGTCAGCGGCCGCATGCTCGACTTCATCCGCTTCGACGACGACTTCGCGCTCGCCAAGATGTACCCGCCGAAATTCATCCGGGGCGTTGGCCTGAACGAGTCGGGCGTGCGGACGAAGTACCGCGTGACCGTGGTCGGGGTGAAGAGTCCCGGAAAGCCGTTCCGCTACGCCGAGGCCAACACGGTCGTCACGAACCACGACCTCATCATCGTCTCGGGGACGAACTCCGACATCGAGCGCTTCGCCTCCCTCGCCCGCTGAGCGGGCCTGCGTCGACGGCTAGGATCCGGCGGCGAGCTCCCGGGCGCGGGCCAGGGCGGCATCGGTCGCCTCGGCGAAGAGCGCGGCCAGCCCCGCGCCCTGCAGCACGGCGACCGCCCGCTCCGTCGTTCCCTTCGGACTGGTGACCTGCCGCCGCAGCTCCGCCGGGTCCTCGCCGGACGCCTCGAGCAGGGCCGTGGCGCCGATGAAGGTCTGCTCGGCCATGAGCCGCGCCGACGCCTCGTCGAAGCCCTTGCCCTGGGCCGCCCGGGTGAGCTCTTCGATGAGCAGGAAGACGTACGCGGGCCCCGAGCCCGAGATCGTCGAGAGCGGGTCGATCTGCTCCTCGGGCACTTCGATGACGACGCCGACGGTCTCGAAGAGCCGGCGCACCACCTCGACCTCGGCGGGTCCGGCACTCGTGCCGGCCGCGAGCCCGGTGACGGCTTTGCCGACGAGAGCCGGGGTGTTGGGCATGGAGCGCAGCACCGGCATCCCCTCCCCCAGGATCGACTCGAAGGTCGCAAGGGTCACCCCGGCCGCGAGGCTCACCACGATGGTGCCGGGCCGCAGGTGCGGGGCGACCTCGCGCAGCAGGTCGGGGACCATTGCGGGCTTGACGCCGATGAGCACGATATCGGCGGATGCCGCGGCCTCGGCGTTGCCGTGCGGCGCCTGTTCGAGGGCCACGCTCGTCACGCCGGGGAGGCCCTCGAGGGCAGCGGCTTTCGCTCCCGTGCGGTTGGTCACCGTGACGATGGGGGCGAGCCCCGAGCGCACGAGACCGTGCAGCACGGCGCCGCCCATGGAACCGGCACCGAGGATCGCGATCGGAGGCAGCGCAGTGGTCATCACCCCATCTTTCCAGACCCCGTGTCGACCACACCGTGACGCCGCCAGCCCCGTCGGCGGACGACCGCGGCGCGGCTATAGTGACGAAGACGGGCGCGGCCCCGCAGGCCGCTGCCACCGAGCAGACGAAGGACGCAGGACGCACCATGCAGACCCTCCTCGACGGCATCTCGGCGCGGCTCATCGAGACGCCGCGGCTGTCCGTCAACATTCTCGAACGCACCGGCGACAGCCCCGACACACCGGCCGACCGCACCATCGTGTTCGTGCACGGCAACGTGGCATCCAGCCTGTTCTGGCAGGAGATCATGCAGGACCTCCCGCGCGAGCTGCGGCCCATCGCCGTGGACCTGCGCGGCTTCGGCGGCACCGACCACGCGCCCGTCGACGCGACCCGGGGCGTGCGGGACTTCAGCGACGACCTGCACGCCACGCTCGAAGCCCTGGGGCTCGGACCGGCCCACCTGGTCGGCTGGTCGCTCGGCGCAGGGGTGGTCATGCAGTACGCGCTGGACCACCCCGCGCTCTCGCTGACGCTGGAGGCGCCGATCTCGCCCTACGGCTTCGGCGGCACGCGCCGTGACGGGAGCCGGCTGACCGACGACGACGCGGGGTGCGGCGCGGGCGCCGCCAACCCCGACTTCGTGCAGCGTCTGAACGACCGCGACAGCAGCGACGAGGCATCGACCTCGCCGCGCAATGTCTTCCGGGCGTCGTACGTCGCCCCCGGCTACCGCACCACGCACGAGGATCTCTGGGTCGAGTCGATGCTGACCACCTCCACCGCGTCGGGGAACTACCCGGGCGACAGCGCGCACAGCGACAACTGGCCGGGCTTCGCTCCCGGAACGACGGGGGTGCTCAACGCCTTGGCCCCGCGCTACTTCGACGTCTCCGGCATCATCGACCTCGACCGCAAGCCGCCGATCCTGTGGGTGCACGGCACCGCCGATGCGATCGTGTCGGATGCCTCGTTCGCGGACTACAACAACCTCGGGCAGCTCGGCATCGTTCCGGGCTGGCCCGGCGCCGACGTCGCCCCGCCGCAGGAGATGGTGACCCAGACCCGTGACGTGCTCGGCGCGTACGCCGATGCAGGAGGCGATGTCGTCGAGGTCGCCCTCGAAGGAGTGGGCCACAGTCCTCACCTCGAGCGTCCGGCGGAGTTCCGCCAGGCACTGCTGGCCGCGATCGGATACATCGGTCGGCGTGCCGACCCCGCCCCGCCCACCGAGGCGATCGTCATCGCCTCGTCGGACTGACCCTCCCCGCAGTGCCGAGTGAGTATTCGCGGTACCGAGTGAGTATTCGCGGCCGGGATCAGCGCTGGATCAAGGCTCGCGACGCGCGTTGAAAAAGGCTCGCAGCAAGGCGGATGCCTCGTGCTCACGCACGCCGGCCACCACCTCCGCCCGGTGCGGCAGCCGCCGGTCGCGGACGACGTCGTACATCGAACCGGCCGCCCCCGCTTTGTCGTCCCATGCGCCGAACACCAGCCGGTCCAGGTGCGACTGGACAATGGCGCCCGCGCACATCAGACACGGCTCCAGCGTTACCACCAGCGTGCAGCGCGACAGGTTCCACGCGCCGAGCGACGCCGCCGCGGCCCGCAGGGCGACGACCTCGGCATGTGCGAACGGGTCGAGCGTGGCCTCACGCAGGTTGCGTCCCTCGCCGATGATGTTGCCGGCGGCATCCGTCACGACCGCCCCGACCGGGATGTCGCCGTGCTCGGCGGCCTCGGCGGCCAGAGCGAGGGCGCGATCCATCGCCGCCAGGTCGGTGGCTCGGGCAGGCAGGTTCACACGCAACAGGCTATTGCCCGGCCCGCGCAGACTGGGGACTTCTCCCCATCGGCTCACCACCGGCCGCCGCCCTAGACTCGCTCACGGCGGGAGGGGAGCGGATGCCGGATCTGAAGATCGACCTCGAACAGGTGCGAGCGGTGGGAACAGACCTCGGGCGCATAGCCCGGGAATTCGAATCGGCCAACGTGCGCAGCGACCGCATCGCCGAGGCGACAGGACACGACGGCCTCGCCGACGCGGTGCGCTCCTTCGCGCATTCCTGGGACGACACCCGCGAGGACATGCTCGAATCGGTCCGCGGGCTCGGGGAAGCCACCACCGCCATCGCCGATGTCTTCGCCGAGACCGACGTCGAACTGGCGTCGGCCATCGAGGACGCGGCAGCGGCGACGCCCGCCACGCCGCTCACCCCCGCGCTTGCGGGAGGGCCGGCATGAGACCCCGCGACTGGTCGCCCGTAGGCCTCGGTGAGGACCCGGTACCGGGCGACCCCGCGTACGTCCGCTACGGGGGCGAGCAGTACCTCGACGTCGCACGCGCGATCGACCGCACCGTGCAGGGCCTTCGCTCCCTGCAGCTGGACGGCACCGAATCGCAGGCTGTCTCCGCCCTCGCCGACTCGGCCCGCACCGTCTCCGATGACATCGCCAAGGCCGAGGCGCGCTACCGCGCGACGGGCAACGCCCTCATCGCCTACGCAGGCGCGCTCGAGCAGGCGCAGTCACAAGCGGACCAAGCGCTCGCGCGCGCTGATGTCGCGCAGTCGGAGGCCGACGCCGCGAGGGGCGACCGCAGCCGTTACCTGCGGCTGGCCGACGCGGCGGAGGACCAGCAGGAGGCGCTGCGTTACACGCGGCTCGCGGAGGGTCAAGGCGCGGAAGGTGAAGGCGCGCGGGCGCGCATCGCCGGCGCCCGCGACGACGTGCTGGACGCGCGACGGTTCCGCGACGCCGCAGCGCAGGAGGCCCGCGACCGGATCGAGGACACCACCAGCGGGGATGGTCTCAAAGACTCGTGGTGGGACAACTGGGGAGCCGACATGCTCGCCGTCATCACCGACGTCGCCGGCTGGGTCTCGGCCGTGGCCGGCATCCTCGCACTGGCCGTGTCGTGGATCCCCGTCGTCGGCCAGGCCCTCGCCGCCGCCCTGCTGCTCGTGGCCGGCATCGCGGCGGTCGTCAATGCGATCGGCAACATCGTGCTGGCATCCACCGGGGAGCGGGGCTGGGGCGAGGCGGTCGTCAGCATCATCGGCGCGGCCCTGTCTGTGGTGGGACTGGGGGCTGCGGCGCGGCTGCTGGGCAACCTGGCATCGGCCAACCGCATCAACGCCGCCGCTCGGCTGCAGCCCGGTTTCGTCGGCGCCGACAACCTGCTCACCGTACGCGACGCCATGCGACTGCGCCCGTCGGCGATGTCGGAGTCGGAGCGGCTGTGGCGCGCGCCCCTGCCCACCCCGTCGGTCGGCGACGACGTCTACCGCGTCTATGGACGACCGCCGGGTGTGGCGTTCGACGACGCCGCGCACGCGTGGGGGGCATCGTACTCACCCACGCCCCCCTGGCAGTTCACGCACGTGCGTGAATCGCTCGGGCTCCCCTCGGTCAACGCCGCCGACAACCTGCTCATCGCCCGCGTCACCGACCCCGACGCCAACCGGCTCGTGCGCCACGCTCTTCCCCTCGACGGCAACCCCGGCGGCGCAGCCGAGTACATCTTCCCCGGACGCTTCGGCGACCCCGGCAAGGGCGTCGACATCGTCGACAACCTCGTCTTCACGGTGCGCTGATGCGCGTTCGCGATCTGCCGTTCCCGTTCTCGGTGACGACGTTCGACGATCCGCAGCACCCCGGTGGACTCGTCGTGGCCACGACCGCTCCCCTCGGGGGCGATCCCGCGTTCCATGCGTTCGCGGCGTTCCCGGACGGACGATTCGCGTGGTTGGCGAGCACGGCGACGTGGGGCAGAGACGACCACCCGTGGGCGCTGGTGCGGCGCTTCCACATCGATGGCGATGCCACGGCCGACCGGCCCGACGGCTCGCGCGACCCCCGACTCAGCGGCGGCGGAGAGCTCACCGTCACGGACGACCTCGAAGCCGGACGGCGCATGCTCGCCCCGGGGCGCACGCCGTCGCGGCCTGCCCGCACGCGCGCGACCGCGTGGGCTGGCATCACACCGGGCTCCCCCGGCGATGCGATGAGCGTGATGGTTCAGGACGGCGTCGGCCACGGCGACCCGGCGACCGTCACGGTGCTGTCCGGCGGCGGGGTGCCGTCGGGGCTCGCACTGCAGGTCGATCCGCAGCTGGCGGCGCGGCTGCGCGAAGGGGCCGCTCCCGTGACGACCGCCACCGCCCTGCCCACGGCCGGGGTGCCGGCTCGGGTGCTGCGCAGCATCCCCGCGCAGCTCACCCTCGTCGCCGAACCGCCCTCGGTAGGCTGAGCGCGACCATGAGGAGGATGCCGTGAGCGACGAGCAGCCGGAGACCATGCCGATCGCCGCAGCCGACGACGTCGGATCCGAGCGGCTAGCCCAGGCTCTCGCGGCCGTCGACGTCGCCGGCATCGGCCGCGCACTGCGCGCGGACTATGTCGTCGTGCCGCTCACACGCGGCCCCGACGGCCAGACGCAGACCCGTGTCATCGCGGCATCCGACCCCGAGGGAGAGCGCAAGTGGGAACTGCACCTGTTCTCGTCGACGCGGACGTATGCCGCGTTCCTCGGCGACGCCTCCGAGCGGGAGTTCGCCCTGCAGGCCGGCACAGCGCTGCTTCCGCTGCTCGACGCCTACCTGCCGCTGCTGCGGCGCGTCGTGTTCGATGCCGCAGGACCCCACCCGGTGCAGGCCACACCCGAGGACGTCCGGGCGTCGCTGGAACCTCGTCCCGACGACGACGAGGTCCAGTGGATAACAGGCGAGGCGACCGAGCATGGCCTGCGCCCCGGTGAGACCGTCACCGGCTTCGACTTGTTCCTCGGCGAGGGCTGGGCGCAGATCGACCTCACCGCCCCGGAGCACATCCAGCGCGACGTCGGCGGACTCGTCACGGCGCAGCTGCAGGGCTTGCCGTCGGCGCCCGTGCTGCGGGGGCAGATCACCGCCTGGCTCCAGCAGACGGCGAGGACGGCGGCGGCCGGAGGCGGCCGACTGCTCGCCTTCTTGACCCGCCGCACCCACGACGCGGCGGCGGCGCTGTCTGTCACGCAGTACTGGCAGCCGCTGGGACCTTCGACGGCGCAGGAGCACCTGGATGCCGTGGGCGCGCGTCTGCAGGCTGGCCTGGGCGAGCACGACCAGCTGCACGCAGCGGAGACGGCCGGCACGCACTTCCTGCGACACACCACACGGCGCATGGGCCCTGCCGAACTCGCCGGGCGGCCGCTGGGCGTCGTTGACTACTGGCTCGCCTTCCCCGACGGCCGCGGGTTGTGCCTCGTGAGCTTCTCGACCCCGCACATCGAGCAGCTCGAGCAGGTGCGTCTGCTGGCCGACAACATCATCCTGAACGCCGCCTGGGCGGTGGCGCCGGTGCCGACGGAGCCCACCGCGTAGGCTGGTCCCATGCGTGTCCATGTGGCCAACCACCCCCTCATCACTCACAAGCTCACGGTGTTGCGCGATGAGCGCACACCGTCGCCGATGTTCCGGCAGTTGGTGGAAGAACTCGTCACCCTGCTCGCCTACGAGGCGACCCGCAACGTGCACGTCGAGCCCGTCTCCATCCGCACGCCTGTCACCGAGACGACCGGCGTGAAGCTCAGCGAGCCGCGCCCGCTCGTCGTGCCGATCCTGCGAGCCGGCCTCGGCATGCTCGAGGGCATGGTCAAGCTCATGCCGACGGCCGAGGTGGGCTTTCTCGGCATGCTGCGCGACGAGGTGACCCTGCAGCCCGCAACCTACGCCGAGCGTCTGCCCGACGACCTCAGCGATCGGCAGTGCTTCGTGCTGGACCCGATGCTCGCCACCGGTGGCTCGCTGGGCGCGGCGATCGACTTCCTCTTCGCCCGCGGCGCGCAGGATGTGACTGCCATCTGCATTCTCGGCGCCCCCGAGGGTGTCGCCGCCATCGAGCGGCAGGTCGGCGATCGCGACGTGACGCTGGTGCTGGGTGCCCTCGACGAGCGGCTCGACGAGAAGGGGTACATCGTGCCCGGACTCGGCGACGCCGGCGACCGCCTGTACGGCACCGTCTGACCGCTGCGCTTCGGGGCGCTGTTCTTCGCGCGCCCGCGGCGTGCGCCAACTCCCGGTGGGCGGTCGGCGGCTGCACGTGCCGTAACTCCTCAAACACCGCGCCGATTCCCGCGCCGCTGACCCAAAACTCCGCCGGGGAGCGATCCTTGAGGAGTTGGTGCGCGACACGGGCCGAGCCGTCGGGCGGCGCCGGCATCCGCTAGCACCGCGTTCTGCTGCTGGTGGCGGCGGCGGGTGCCGTAACTCCTCAAACCCGCACCGAATCCGGGCCCTGCTGGCGCGGAACACCGCGGGGACGCGATTCTTGAGGAGTTAGCGCGACGGCCAGGCCACACAGCGGCGCCGGAGCGGGCGCGGTGGGATGCGCCCCGCGGGTGCGCGGCAGCGCGCCGGCGCGCCGGCGCTGCCGGGTCAGGCCCCGACGAGCCGGGCGAACGCGCTCAGCCGCGCGACGCCCTCGGGCGTGCGGGGCAGGTCGTCGAGCACACCGGGCGCATAGACCACGTACGCGGCGTACTTCGCACGCGAGATCGCGACGTTCAGCCGGTTCTGCAGCAGCAGGAACTCGAGCCCTCGGGGCGCGTCCCGTCCACTGGATGCCGCCAGCGACATGATCGCGATCGCAGCCTCCTGCCCCTGGAACCGGTCGACGGTACCCACCGGCACTTCGGCGAAGCCGGCCGCGGCGAGCGCCTCTTCCACCACCACCTGCTGGGCGTTGTAGGGCGTCACGACGATGATGTCGCGCGCGGTGAGGGCGCGCGGCGGCGCACCTGCTCCGTCGGTCCACGACCGCCCGACCACATCGCGGACGATCCGCACGACCTCGGCCGCCTCCTCAGGCGACTGCGTGGCGTTGCCGTGGTGGCGCACGGCAACCGGATGCACGCCCGGCTCGACCCCGGTCACCAGGCGCTGCGCCGCCGACGGATGGGAGGCCAGCTCGCCGGCGTACGCCAGTTGCGACACCGGCTCGGCGACGGCAGGGTGCATGCGCCAGGTCTGCGCGAGGAAGTATCCGTGCGTCTCGTCGATCACCTCGGTACCGTCCATCACCCAGCCGAGCGCGGACGTGTCCACGGGTTCCGGATGGGTCCCCTGGCTCACCTGCGGCAGCTGCTGCGGGTCGCCCAGCAGCAGCAACCGGGTGGCTGCGACCGAGACGGCGATCGTGGATGCCAGCGAGAACTGACCCGCCTCGTCGATGACCAGCAGGTCGAGGCTGTGGCGCGGGACGCGGGTCGGGTGGCAGAAGTCCCATGCCGTCCCGCCGATGACGTAGCCCGCCGCCTGGTCGCCCGTGAAGGCTGCGACGCCGTTCTTCGCGATGACGGTGAAGGATTCCTCCCCGGTGGGCGCGTCCTTCAGCGCCTTGGCGACCTGAGCCTTCGGCACTCCCGCTGCCACCACCTTGTCGAGCATGTTCTCCACGACCGCGTGCGACTGGGCGACGACTCCGACCCGGAAGCCGCGCTCGGCAACGAGCCGGGCGATGACGTGGGACCCGACGTAGGTCTTTCCCGTTCCGGGAGGACCCTGCACGGCCAGGTAGCTGTGGTCGAGGTCCGCAATCGATGCGGTGATGTCCGAGACGCGGTCGCCCGTCCCCCGCGCGAGGGCGCCCGAGCGGGTGCGCGGCGGAAGCCGGCGGAGCAGATCGGTGGCAGGGTCCGCCGGCAGCGACGGATACGCGGCGATGACGGCATCCGCCCACTCGTCGATGGCCCCCTGCTGGCTGCCCGCTGCGGGCGGACCTTCCGGGGTCAGCGCGACGGGCAGCTCGGACCACATGAAGCCGTCGACCGGTGTCTCGCTGACCACGACGCCGTCGTCGAGCACCTCGACGATCTGGGCCGACCGTGCCGCGTGCAGGGCGCGCGGCCCTGCGTCGACCGGGAACGGTGCGGGCCGCTCGTAGATCACGAAGGGACGACCGCCCTCCTTGAGACGGGTGCCGGGGGCGAGTTCTCCGCGCAGCTCGACCAGCCGCCGGTCGACCCTGCCGCCCTCGGGCCGGTGCCAGTCCTGCACGACGCGGGAGCGCGCGGCGTCGAACACCACCACGTCGCGGCTGTCGGCCCACGTCGACACCGGCTCGCGCAGCCGCAAAAAGTGCGTGGCCCAGAACGTCTTGCGTTCGCGCGGGTAGTAGTCGATGGCCGCGGCCGCCAGCCGCAGCGCCTGCGCGTCGACCTCGGACTGGCCCTCGGCGAGCCGGCCGAGCGCCTCTGCGCGCGGCGACGGCTCGTAGCCGGCGTCGACAGGATCGGGCTCGACGGACGGGCGCATGCCGGCATCTTTGGCCCGCTCGACGAGCCAGTCACGCAGGCGCCGCGTCGAGACGCAGTCGTAGCGGTTGTAGTCGGCGAGGTCGGCGAGGATGGCTTCGGATGCCGCGGCGTCGCCGTCGGCGGCGTGGGCACGGGCCTGCACGTACTTCACGATGGAGTCGTCGCCGCGCTGCACGTCGCTGGTGCGCACCTCGCCGCCCATGTACAGCGGCTCCAGCTTCTTGATGGAGTAGGAACGGGACCCGACGCGCAGCGCGCGCCGCACGATCGGGTACAGGTCGACGAAGACGCCGTCGCGCAGGAGTCGGTCGACATCACCCTCCCGCACGCCGTAGCGCGCTGCCATCTGCAGCAGATGCGTCGGCTCGTAGGGGGCGTAGTGGTAGATGTGCATGCCGGGGCGCTCCTGGCGGCGCAGCGCGATGAGATCGAGGAACCGCTCGAACGCCACCCGCTCCTCGGCGAAGCTGTGCGCCCACAGCGCGCTGTACTGCTCGCGCACGTCGACCCAGCCGAACAGGTAGTCGATGCCCCAGGTCGTCGCGGGGCCTTCGGTGTACAGCGGGTCGCCTTCGAAGTCGAAGAACAGGTCGCCGGCGTCAGGCAGCGGCAGGGCGCCGAGCGCCTGTGGGAACACCACCTCGTAGGTGGGCACGGGGACGGGCACCTCTGCAACCTGGGCAACCTCCCCCTCGGCGACGGGGGTTTCCGCCGCCGCACTGACCGCAGCGGGCGCCGGAACGCCGGCCGGGCTGTCGAGCTGAAGTCGCGCCTGCGTGCGGAGCCCTGCGAAGGTGTCCCACGCCATGCGCGACGGGGCCTCGTGCGCGGCCGCGAGGTCGTCGATCGTCAGGATGCCGGCGGCACGCAGGCGGTCGCGCTGCACCGGGCGCATGCCCGCGACGAGCAGCAGGTCGCGCTGGGCGATGACCTCGAGGTCGCACGTCGCGCACCGGCCGCACGCGATGACGCCGAGCTCGCCCCGTGGGTCTCCCCATGCGATCGGGGAGCCGGCTGCCCCGGACGCGACGTCGCGGTCGGCGATCAGCGCCAGCAGCCGCGCTCGGCGCAGGCGGAAGGTCGGCAGGAGGTCCCTCACCGCGTGCCGCGAGGTCGTTCCGTCGCCGAGCAGCAGCTCGACGTGATCGGCGCGCGCGACGCCGAGTGCGTCGAGCTGCACGACGTACGCGGCCAGCTGCATGAGCGCCGTCACCCGCGCGTGCCGGGCGAGCTTGGTGTCCTGCACCACCCAGCCGCCGGTTTTTCCGGGGCCCGACGCGTCGCGCACCAGGAAGTCGGCGAAGCCCACGAAGTCGGATGTGGCGAAGGCTGCCTGGTAGATGACGGCGGCGTCGGACCGCAGCGCCGCCTGCGTTTGGGCCACCGCCTCCGCGAGCGCGGCGGCATCGGTCGACCGCGCCTCGGGGATCTCCACGACACGGCCTGGGTGGGCCGCCCGGTACTCGTCGAGGACGCGGTGCTCGTGGGCCATGCCCAGGCGCCCTGCGCGTTCGAGCGTGGGGTCGTCCGGGTCCTCGACCGCCGGCACGCGGCCGAGCTTGGCGTCGATGGCGCGCAGCCACGCGAACTCGCACTCCGCGGCCGCTTTCAGGTCGCTCGCGCTCCAGACGATTCGGGCTTCGTCCTCGATGTATCGCATGTTTCCCTTCCGCCTTCGACCCTAGCCGCGGGGTCTGACAGCGACCGTCGAGGGGACGGGAACACCCGTCAGGAACCGGAGTAGCCCCGCCCGATCTCCGCCAGCGCCGCAAGGTGCCGCTCGAAGGCGCGACGTCCTCTCAGCGTCGCGGCGACCCAGGTGCGCGGACGGCTGCCGAGGTGTCCTTTGCGCACGGCGACGTACCCGGCCTGCTCGAGCGCGGCGATCGCCTTGCTCAGCTGCGAGTCCGAGGTCTCCAGCGCGTCTCGCAGCGCACCGAAGTCGAGCTCCTCACGGCCGAGCGCCGCCATGAGCGACAGTCGGAGCGGTGTCTGGAAGGCGGCATCCAGTCCGTGACGGGGGTGCGGCATCAGCGGGCGGACTGTCCGGCGGCGCCGGGCCGCCACACTGCGACGGCCATGACGACCGCCGCCGCGACTCCCATCGGCACAGACGCGGCGACGCCGAACCACACCGTGTGGGCTATCAGCAGCAACGTCGCCGATTGAAGGGCGGCGACGACGGCGAAGGCTCCCCACTGCCACGGCCCCCACTGCGCGCCGGTGGGCGCAAGGCCCCAGGGCAGGCTTTCCGCCCACAAGGCGACCAGCAGCAGCAGAAACGCGACCAGCGCCGCAATCCCGGAGACGACGGGCCACGGCGACGCGATGATCGTCGCTGCCGAGAGCAACGCGATCACCGTGGTCGTCACGCGCGCTCCCGCGGTCAGCGGCGCACGCGACTCCTCGGCGGTCGCGGGCGCGGTGCGCCGCAGCACCGCGAGTGCGGGCGCTCCCTGCACGACCAGGATCAGCAGCGGAAGGCCGAGCCGCGCGTACAGCGGAAGATCGATGACCAGACCCATCGTGATCGAGGCGAAGACGATCACGACCGCCGCGGTCATGATCAGCCATTCGGTGCGGCCGGGGCGGAACCGGGCTCCCCGCCCCGCGACGGCGCCCTGCGCGAGGGCGGTGAACAGCAACAAGGGCATGAGAGCGAGCCCTGGAGAGAAGACCCCGTCGGACGG